>CAYMWD010000068.1:0-5352 GCA_964394025.1 uncultured archaeon
TGTTGATTCTGCTTCCTGTTTGCACATAAAAGAGCCTTTCTCTGACTCATAGTACATGCACCATTCCCCTTCAATGCACTCATTTTTTTCCATTGCCTTATGGGATTTTACTCCTGCATTAGTTGGACCGTAAGTGAAAAAACAGTTTTCTTTTAGAGATGTACCTCTTGAGCCAAGTTCAAAACAGTTCTCTGGTTTTCCTGTAAAAACAGCAACTTCATTAAAATTATCTCCCAACAAACCCCACTGGTAATCACAATCAATAATACCTTTTTCTCCGCAACCGTTACCAATAAGGTTTCCCCATTGTTCAATTGCACCTTCATAAGTTTCTTGGCAGTTCCTCCCAAAACCCTGTTCATAACCTGGACGTAAACCACTTTCATCATAAAGGTGTCCGAAAAAATGACCTAATTCATGAATCTCACCATTAATCCTGTAAAGGGATTCTCTCGCGTAATTTTCCCAGTTGTTTGCGGTGCATCTAAGATTGGTTGTAATAAGAGGTATTTTTGCACCCTGAATTCCTGCAAGAGTTCTGTTTTTTTCCATAAGTACTTGAACAATCTCAAGTGCGGAGGTATTCTGGCACGAACCATAATTTTCTTTTGAGGCAGAATCTTCAACTGTTCTTAGGTTGCCTACATAAAGGAAATTAAATTTGTCCTTATTAGATTTGAATGGTTCAAAATCCAAAAGTCTTTCAAAAACTTTTTTGATATTTTCAAATGATTCTTCTTCTGATTCCGAATTGAAATAAAACCACACAAGGTTTATTCGGTCCGAATCCGAAAGATTGTTCTGGTGCCTGTTTATCTGGATTTGCTTTGCAACTGGTCCACAGTCAGCAGAACAATAACCATCATTCAAAGGATTACTTTCAATTTCATCCGTGCATATTCCATCTCCACACAAAGGTTTTGTTGTTTTATTGCCACAGTCTTTTTCACAATAAATATTAATTTGAGAGTTATTCTCAATTTCATTCTCGCACACATTGTCACCGCAAACAGACTGCGCGGGAAGAGTGCATCCTGAGAAAAAAAGTATTATAACTAAAATTAAAACCAAATTTTTTTTAACCATTTTATTGCCCTTTTTATTGATTTTTATATTTTTAACCTCTTTTTCTTATTATACCTATTCAAAACAATTATTACGTCAATCAACGTAATACTTAAATTCTTTTTTGTTCCTATTCAGTGTATGAAAAAAGCATTTTTCTTAATTTTGCTGTTATTTTCAAGTGGTTGTATTCAAGAGGATTCAATAGAATCGCGTTTAGCGTGCATAAATCTAACTTCTTATTCATTTACATCAATTCCTAAATGTACTTCACAGGACTCTTGTTTTTTAGAAACAGAGAAAGCATTTTCGTTTAATAGTTCAGTTTTGTCTCCAAAAGCTCAAGAATATATTTTTGACTCGAGAAATAATCTTGCCCGTTCTTGGCTTTTCATGAATAATGCAAAATCCAATTTAGATAAAATTAATTCTTTGTGTTATTCTGCAAAAGATTTTTCATTAATTCCTGTTGAGGTTAATGAATTGAGGAATAATTTTATTGAAATTGGCAATTCAATAGATTCATTTAATGTTTCTGCTTCAAAATCAATTGCTTTTGAAACGGCGTATTTAGAAATTCAAGATATTAATTTAATAAATGAAGAATTTATTTTTGATGATTTTATAATTTTAAATCAGAATATTGTCGATTTTCATGAAAAAAATCTTTACTCTGATACTTATGCTTCTTCATTTCTTCTTCAAGCTGAAAAATTTTCAATGATTTCAGAAGCTCTTTCTTTTGAAGAAACAGTTCACGAATCAACCATTTTAAGTTTGCTTTCAGATAATGAAAAAACCATTATTTCTGAAATGAAAAAAAATGATTTTCCCTTATTGTTTATTGCACCGGTATTTTTTTCAGCTTCAAATTTTATTAACAATTTTTTTTCAATAAGTGATTCAGTTGAATCTCTTGAAGCTTTACCTTCTTTTGAGGTTCTTTCAGCAATAGAAAAAATATTAGGTAAAAATAATTCTTCTGCTTCAAGGTTTTTTGAAATTTTCAAATCAGAACAAAATCATTTAATAGAGCTTAATTCAAGAAATGAACAACAAAAGCAAGAAATAAGAGATTTGCTTGATTTATCGCATAAAAGAATTGTTCTTATTTCTGAAAAATATTCTGATGGTTTTTCAGAAGCATATTATATTTTGGATGAAAATAGCTCTGGATTAACTTCGGTTTCTTTTGAATTAAATTTTGATAATTTTCCTGAAAATATTTATGAAAAAGAATCAACCATAAAATCTGAACTTCATCTTGTTGAAGAAGCCGAAATTCTCAATTCAATGTCTTTAGGTGTAAGAACGCAAAAAATTAAATCAATTTTATCTTCAGCAAAAAGTCTTTCAGAAGAAATTTTTTATTATGAAAATTTTGCCGAATCAATGGGTTTAAATTGTTCTGAAAAAGTACTTTTAATTGAAGAAAAATTAAATAAAAGTGAGTTTGAATCAACAAATCCAGTAATAATTTCACTTAAATCAAGATTAAGGTCAGAAATTCAGTTTTTCAAAAAATCAAAAGAAATTGAATCTTGTTTTAAAATAATTTCTAGTTTTGATGAATTAAACTCAAAGCTTTCTGAAAATGTTCCTGAAGAGCTAATTTCTGAAGAAATAATTTCTTGTATTCTTGAAACAGAATCATTAAGCACAAAATCTGAAAATCTTGGTCTTAACGAACAATTCGCTTCTTTGAAATTAATAGAAGAACCATATGAAAACCCAGAATTAGTATTAAATTCGTGTGAAGATTTAAAATCAAGATTTTTAATTGATTTAAAATCAAATGTAGAAGTTATTGAGGCAGAATCATTTTTTGATGATTTATCTGAAAAATTAGCTTTGTTTGAATCAATAGTATCTAATTTTCCAGAATCAAATTTAACTGATGTTAAAAAATTTATTGATGAAATGAGTGAAATTGCATCTTTTTTTGATGAATCAGAGTTAAATATTAGTGATTTAACTTCTAATGAACTTTCTGCTTTTAATTCTGAATTAGAATCAAAATCTGAATTTTCAGATTCTCTTCTAAAAAAGGTAGTGCAAGAAATTTTTTACAGTTATTATTCATTGGATTTCTTTAAATCTGAAAATAAAAACTTAGCAAGAATATCTTTTGATAATAAAGGAAAAGAAATCAAAGAGTATTTTGAAGTGTACATTCCACTTGATACTTCTAATGCTGAAAAAGTATTTTCAACAGGAAATATAACTTATGTCTCAAAAGACGATGAAACAATTTTGAAATTTTCAGGACTTTTAAAAGGGCTCAATTCAATTATTTTTGATCTTAATTTAAATAATATTCAGCAATCAGATTCAAATAAAACCGAGCCCGTATTTTTTGATTTAGATAATATTTCAGAAATAACCAAAATTCTTGCCGAAAAAAATGAATTAGTAAAAAAATCAGAATTGATTAGTAATTCAGATGAAATCAAAAAAATTGAGTTAGAAATTGAAGATTTAACCAAAAATAACAAGTTAGATGAAGCAAAACAAAAATTATTACTTCTTAAAGATGAAATAAACTTGATTGAAAAGGAAAATGAAAACAACGAAAAAAACTCAGCAAAAGAATTTATTGAATTGATTTTAGAAATAGAAATAAATAAAGAAAAATTATTAGAAAAAACGGAATTCACTGAATCCATTTTCTCAAGTTTAAATGAAAATGAATTGCCCGAGGTTTATGCATTTTCGCCGATAACTTTTCAGAGGGCACAGGAACTGAAAAAAATAGCTCAAAAAAAATTAGGGGTTTCGTCTGCTGAATTAAATAAACTGTTTTCTGAATCCAAATTTTTTGAAATTCTGGCTTTTAAAGAATCAATTAATACTGATATTATTTCAAGCGAAATTGAAACTGCTTTAAATGAAGTTGATTCTGCAACCGAAAAAATGAAACAGAATGCGCTTTCAGCATATAATGTGGCTGTTTCAAAAAGAAATTCTAGCACTTCAAATTCAACTGCTGATGAATTATTATTGAAATCAAAAAAGAATCTTGAGGAAAAAAATTATTTAGAATCAATCCTTCAATCAAATAATGCGATTGGATTTCTTGTAATCCCAAAAGACCCAGGATTTGAAATTCCCTTAACTGTTTATCCTATGCTTTTAGTTATTTTTTCAGTATTAGGCTACATGTATTGGCGTTCAAAAAAGGAAGAAGAACCAAAACCAATTAAAATCATAAAAAAAGCAGAATAATTTGTTTTAATTAGCTTTTTTTGAGGCATATTTCACTTTTTCTTAAAATAAAAATAAGCAAATACTGCAAGACTTACGATTAGAAAGCCAATTCCTGCAAGAATTTCTGTCTTTATTTTTTCAGTTTTTACAATAAGATCTGCTTCAGTACAACTAAAACTTTTTTCATTATAAAAAATTTCGCATCCAACTACGTAATTTCCTGCAGTAATGCCTGTTGCTTCAAAAATAACAGTTTCTTCTTTTCCTGGGTCTATTGAAGAAATTTCTTTTGAATTTTCCCCGATTATTTCAAGGCCACTTTTAATTTCAGTTTTTAAATTATTAATTTTTGTTTTTCCTTGATTTTTTAATTTAATTTTAGCAGTAATCTTTTCACCTGCGTTTATAGAATCTGAGCTTAGAATAATTTGCCCTGAAATTTCATGTTCACGTATAATCGCTTCAATACTTGGTCTATCAGTAAGCATATTCACTTTTTCGCCAAAAATATTAGTATATTCCATTGTAGCAGGAAGCAGAGTCATTGGAACAGCTTTATTTGCAACAACGGTGTAAATTTGTTTAAATTCCCCTGGAACAGAACATTCATTATTTGCATATTCTTTACATTTCGGTATTATTCCTGTTTTTGAGGTTTCTCCCTTAAGCACTGAAATTTCTTCGAGATATTCTTCTAACTGGTCTTTTCTATATTTTATTGTTATTTCAACATCTTCGCTTCCGGAGTTTAATGCAACAATTTCAATATCAAAAGGGTCATTTTCAAAAGGCCTGTAAGTTTCAGGTTTAAGTTTAAAACCATTAATTTTAGAAAAATAAGGCATTGAATATACGCCGAAATAAGAATCAGCCAATATTCCTATTTTATTAATGCTATAACTTGTTTTTGCACAGACTCTAAAAACATTATTTTCTTTCATCTTTTCCTTAATTAAAGGAATTCTAGCAAAACCAGTGATAAAATCAGCTGGTTCAAGTTCTGCAAGCACATTATCGTCATTAAAATAAGTGATTATTTCTGCTTTACCCTCAGAACTTGGAAAAAAATCAACTTTAAGG
>CAYMWD010000069.1:0-5339 GCA_964394025.1 uncultured archaeon
TACAATGAGTTTTGGCTGTGTGTTTGAAGCTCTTATTAAAGCCCATCCATTTTCAAAATTAACTCTTGCACCATCAACAGTAATAGTATCATAATTTTCAGAAAAATAATCTTGGCATTTTTTTATGAAATCAAATTTCTCTGAATCAGAAAAATCAACCCTATATTCCGGAGAAACTACATAGTAAGGCATTTCTGAAACTGCTTCACTTACTGTTTTAGTTGTATTTGAAAAAATTTCAACAACTCTTGATGCTGCAACAAGCGCATCATCTACGCCATACCAGTTTTCTGCAAAATACATGTGCCCTGACATTTCACCGGCAATAAGTGCATTTTCTTCTTTTATTTTGGCTTTTATTAGACTGTGCCCGGTTTTCCACATCAACGGGATTCCGTTATTTTTTTCAATCCATTCGCTTAAACCTTGTGAACATTTTACTTCAAAAATTACTTTTCCTTTTGGGTTTCTTTTCAAAGCATCAGCAGCCAAAATACCAAGAAGCTGGTCGCCAAAAATTAAAACCCCTTTTTCATCAACTACACCTAACCTATCAACATCACCATCAAATGCAATTCCAAAATCTGCTTTTTCCTCAACAACTTTTTTCATTAGTTCAATTACATTTTCTTCTTGGCTTGGATCAGGAATGTGATTTGGAAAACCTGTTATTTTTTCACAGTATAATTCAATGACTTCGCACCCTAATTTTTTCATTAGAATGGGCCCTAAATCCGAAGCCATTCCATTTCCTGCATCAACAACTATTTTTAGTTTCCTTCCTGTTTTTGTTTTTGAAACAATTTCATTAATGTATTTTTCATTAATGTTTTGTTCAGTAATTTTTCCTGTTTCTTCGCTTTTATGAAATTTTTTTGCATCGATTATTTCACGAATTTCTTGAATTTGAGAACCATAAATAGCAGTTTTTCCGACAAGAATTTTGAAGCCGTTATATTCAGGAGGATTGTGGCTTCCGGTGATGTTTATTCCGCCATCAACATCAAGAGTATAAACCGCATAATAAAGCTCAGGAGTAAGTGCCTCACCAATTGAAACAACATCAATTCCAATACTTGTAATTCCTTTTACAAGTGCATCAAATAAACGAGGGCTGCTTTCCCTATTATCCTTTCCAATAGCAACTTTTTTCCCGCCGTTGTTATGTATAAGTGTTCCGTATGCTTTTCCGATGTTTTCAACAACTTCGTTTGTTAAATCTGTTTTTGCTGTTCCGCGAATATCGTATTCTCGAAATATTTCAGAATTCATATTACTCATATTATTCATGCTTTAGTAAAGTTTGAAAAGTTTTTAAATAAAACGAGGGGTGAAGTAAAGGAGTTATCTCCTTTATCTTCAAGTGCATATGAAAAACTAGTCATGCTCAGAGAACAAAGTCAGTTTTTCATTTGCAGTTCTCATTAATCCTTTTTTATAGTTAATTTTTCAGTATTTTGTTTCTAAACCAGTTTTTTTATCTGAAGCAGGATTTCGAACCATTTTTTTAACCTTCGCAGATTAGTTTATTACATGCTTATTGGGATTACTGGTAATTTTGTAGCCGGAAAAAGCGCTTTTGCAAGAATTTTGGGAATGTATCGCTTCAAAACTATTGATGCTGATAGACTTGCAAAGGACTTGTATAATGATCCTGAAATTGTTGAAAAAATAGTCGCTATTTTCGGGGAAAGTATTGCGTTTGAAGGAAAAGTTGATACTGATCTTCTTGCAAATATTGTTTTCAACAACCATGAAAAAAGAAAAAAAATTGAGGAAATTATTCATCCTTTGGTTAGAAAAAAAATAGAAGATTTTAGATTGGAGCATCTTTCAAAAGAACCTGAAAAAATTGTTTTTGTTGAAGTGCCTCTTCTTTTTGAAGCTAAAATGGAAAATCTTTTTGATGCAATTATTCTTGTTACTTCTGACACTAAGACTGCAATGCAAAGGGCAATAAATAAGGGGTTTACTGAGGGTGAATTCAAAAGAAGACGCGAAGCTCAGATTCCTGCTGAAAAATTAATTTCTAAAGCTGATTTTGTAATTGATACTGAAGGTGAAATTCACCAACTTAGAGGTAAGGTTGGAAAACTTATTACTGAAATTGAAGCTTTAGCTAAAAAGAAAGGAGTTGGTAATTAATGAAAGCTATATACCCTGGAACTTTTGATCCGGTTACTAATGGACATTTGGATGTAATCAAAAGAGGGCTAAGGCTTTTTGATAAATTAGTTGTTGCTGTTGCTGAGAATCCGGCTAAAAAACCAGTTTTTTCAGTAAATGAAAGAATTGAGCTTGTGAAAGAATGTACAAAAGAACTCAAAAATGTGGAAGTAAAGGGTTTTGATTCTCTTCTTGTTGATTTTGCAAAAAGCGAAGATTCTTTTGTTGTTCTCCGCGGTTTGAGAGAAACAAGTGATTTTCCTAATGAATTTCAACATGCAGTTGTAAACAGGCTTTTAGATAATGAAGTTGAAACTGTTTTTGTTATGACTAGTGCTGAAAATTTTTATTTGACTTCGAGCATTGTAAAAGAAATTGCTTCTTATTCTGGAAATGTAAATGATTTTGTTCCTGATTTTGTTGCTAAAAAATTGCAAGAAAAATTCAGAAAGTAATTCAGAAAGTAGAACAAGCACTTTTAAATAGTAGTAATTTCTATATTAATTCTAATATTGGGGCGAAACCCTTATTATTAATTCAAAGGAGGGAATGGACGAATGTTTTTCAAAGACAATAGAGGACAGTCAGCACTTGAGTACCTCATGACTTATGGATGGGCACTTGTAGTAATTGTGATTGTTGTAGCAGCTTTGGTTTTCTTGATTAACCCAGCTCAGATTGGAACAGAAGGGTGTACAGGATTTTCAAAAATGCCTATTACAAACTATGAAATAACAAGCACTGGAATGCAACTTAAAGCAACAAATCAGACAGGAAGAGCTTTGAGCAGTGTTGTAGTAGTAGCAACAATTGATGGTAACAGCGGAGTATATGCTTCAGGCTACGAATCAGCAGGAACAATCGCAGCAAATGAAGAAGTTACTTTCACATTCACTGGACTCACAAATACAGGCGATGTGACAGCAAATATAAATATCGCATACAACGATGGCGACTTTGACAGAGATACTAACGCAAGTTGTCAAGGTTCAGTATAAATAATAAAATTTAATAAAACAAGTAAGGGGATTTTCCCCTTATCTTATTCTTTTTTTTCAAACGACTTTAGAGTTTGCTATTTTAATTTTAGCAGAATTTTGTTTGTAGAATTATATTTTAAGATATTTTTCTAAATCTTTGTAGTTTTTGTTTCTTTCCAAAAGACATACTACAATTATGTTGGGTTCTATTAACACATAAATTAGTCTTGTTTCTTTTCCATTTATACTCAGCCTTACTCTAAAAACTTTTTTAAATTTTTTAGAATGAATTCTTTTGAAGTAAAATGGATTTTCTTTGATTAATTTAATTTTTTCCCAAATAATTGCTTTTGATTTGCTGTCAAAACTATTAAGTTGTTCAACAATAACTGAAGACAACTTTACATTAAAAGTCATTTAAATTCCCTGAAATAATCATCAGCATCAACAAGTTTCTTGCTTTTCAAACTTTTTTCTATTATTGAATCAAAAAGTTCAATTTCGTTTTCTGAAAAAGAGTCATCAAACCCGTTTTTTTCGAAAATCTTTTCTCTTAAAGCATCAGAAGCAAGTTCTTGGATATTTCTATATCCATAATTTTCAGCAAATGAAGTTGCAGAATCATAAAGGTTTTTTTGAAGTTTAATATTAATCTGTTTGGTAGCCATAGATACTAATAGATATCTAAGATTATTTAAGCTTTTTGTTCATTAAAAGCAACAATAATGAGGCAAATACGGCAAATGGTTTACACTAGGTTTCCAAAGAACATAACCATTAGTGCTCTTGTTCCAAAAAACACGATTGCTGCTGCTAGTAAAAGAGGAATAATGAATTTTAGTCCGTTGATTTCTTTTCCTGTGTTTATCACTCCTATTGTGAGTGATGAGAAAAGTGTTGTGAATACTAATGCTACTAATGCGAAGAATATTACAAAGTCAACTGTAATTGCGCTTCCTTCGCCTGAAACAAATCCGACTATTGGACCTAGGTTTGAGGATGTTGGAATTTGGGTTACGTCAATGTCAGGCACAGAATTTAGTTGTGTTGTTAGAACTTGCACGATAAAAGAACTTATTCCAAAAAGCAATGGTGCGCCAAATACTGCTGCAAAAAAAATCAAAAGGATGTACATTGATACGTTTGAACGTATTTCTTCTTGCAGTGCATTTTGATTTTCAAGGTCGCTTGAAAGTTGAAATAACAAGTCTGCTATTTGTCCTCCGCTGCTTATTCCTTGTGAAATTAACCAGACTGTTTTTGTGAATGTATCTGAGTTTATTCGGTCACTTATTTCAATAAGTGCATCTTCTACTTTTTCGCCTGAAGCAATTCTTTTTGACGCATTTCTTAGTTCTATTTGAAGAGGCCCAAATTCAGGACGTGCTGCTACAAAAAGTGATTTTTCAGTTGTTAGACCGCTTTTCATGTTTGAAGCGATTAGTTGAAGTGCATCTGGTAAAATTTTTTCAACAAATTTTCCTTGTGATTCCGAGTGCATGGATAGTAGTAAGTATGCTACAAAGGGAAAACCAATTAGAGTAATAAAAAAAGGTATAAGTGGGCTTATTTGAAAGAACAAAAATGCATTTGCACCTATTCCTGCCCCTAACAGAAAGCCATATATTGCAAGAAATCCAACAAACTTTTTTTCGTCCATTGGAATGTTGTTGTAAATTAATTGTTTTTTGAATGATTGAGTGATAAAACTTGGAACCATTGAGGAGAATCTTGCATATGCCATTTAATCACCCATCAGTGTTGGTCTTGAGGATTTTATTATTCCAAGATACATAAACTGCCCTAAGCCTATAAATCCAAGCATTGCCCAGAATACTGTTTCTGTAATACTAACTTGCGGAAAGCTTGAGAGTACAATCAAAAAAGTGAGACCGAGTGCAGGTATGATTGCTCCAAGCATCATGTAAAGTAAAGAAAGTAATTTGAGTGAATTTCCATATCCTCTTACTTGGTTTGCTTTTTCTTTTGCAAGATTTTCAACTAATGCAGTCATTACTATCCCTACATCAGAACCTGCTTTCAATCCATTTACCATTTGCCAAATCGCACGCCTAAAATGTATTGATGGATTATTTTCGGCCAAATCTTCTAAAGCATCATTTTGAAATGTTCCTGTTTCGATTTTTTCAATTGCTGATTTGAATTCGTGACTTACCTCACCATTATCTCCTT
>CAYMWD010000070.1:0-5285 GCA_964394025.1 uncultured archaeon
ATATAATTTTTTTAAATTTACATTCAATTCTTACTTCAGCTTCTGAAATTCCCTGTGTTTTAATGTTATTAGAATCAATCAATGATAAGCCAACTTCTTTTACCCTGTCTTCATTAAGTTCATGTTTTTTTTCAAGCGCAACAGCTTCTTTTGCAAAATCTTCGCTTATTAAATTTAGTACAAATTCTCCGCTTCTTACTGCATTATCAAAAGAATGCTTACCTTTACTTGAACCAAATCCAACCATAGGCGGCGTATAACTCAATGGAAAAACCCAGGAGTAAGGAGCAGCATTGACTACTCCATTTTCATTAAGAGTTGTTATAAGACAAGTAACTCTTGGAGAAATAAGTTTTACTGCATGAGAAGCATCAAAATCCATTAAAATCACCTATTCAATAAGCCGTGATAGTAATAAAAAGAAAATCCTAACTTTTAATATCATGCAAACAATCGCACAAAGCCCAGCACACATAACCGGTTTTTTTAAAATATATTCAAATGGTTCAACAGGAGCAGGAATAAATCTTGCAGAAGGAATGAAAACAACAGTTTCAATTGCTAATAAAAACGAATTTTTGTTTAATAATAAAAAAATAAAACTTGTTGTTTCAGAAGAAGTTGTTAAAACGTATTTTAAAAAACTGAAAGAGAAAAAATTTGTAAAAGTAAAACACGAAACAAAATTTCCAACAGGTTATGGATTAGGAATTTCCGGAGCAGGCGCGTTAAGTCTTTCAATTGCACTCAACAAACTTTTTGAATTAAAACTCAAAAAAGAAGAAGTAATAGAAATTGCAAAAAATGCAGAAATAAAATGCGGAACTGGATTGGGTGATGTGATTGCAGAAAATTACACCGGTTTAATGGTTGGAGCAAAACCATACCCATCCAAAAAAGCAATTAAAATAAAATACAAAGAAAAAAATGTTGTGCTGGGCTATTTTGGACCAATAAGCACAAAAAAAATTATTAGAAACAAAAAATGGAAAGACAACATAAATAAAATCGGAACATATTGCATGAAAAAAATTGAAAAAGAAAAAAACATGAAAAACTTTATTCATCTTTCAAGAGTATTTGCAATTGAATCAGGAATTGCAACAAAAAATGTGAGAAACGTTCTTGCAGAAATACCTGAAGCAGGAATGGCAATGTTAGGTGAAACAATATTCATCCCTACAAATAATCCAAAAAAAACAGAGAAAGAACTAAAAAAATACTGCAAAAAAATATTTGTTGCAAAAATTTCTGAAAAAGGAGCCGCATTACAATGAGCAATACTCCAAAAAATCACCCAAGATACGAATCGCTTATGCAACGCGAATTAATAGAAAAAGGAATCCATAAAGGAGTAGTGACTCTGACAGGAATGATTGCACAAGGAAGAGGCGAAGCATTTGATTACCTTTTAGGCGAAAAAACAACGCCTGAAGCAAAAAAACAAATTGAAATTGCAGCAATAACACTTCTTCTTGCTGAAAAACCAATAATTACAGTTAATGGAAACACAACAGCATTATGCAAAAAAGAAATTGCAAAATTAGCAAAAGCAATCAATTGCGAAATTGAAATTAATCTTTTTTACAAAACCCCTAAACGAATAAAACTTATTCAAAAAGAATTCAAAGAAATAGGGCTTACAGTACTAGGCATAAAAGCACAGAAAAAAATTCCAAATCTTACTTCAAAAAGAAGCGAAGTCGATTTTGAAGGAACTTGGAAAGCTGATGTTGTATTAGTGATGCTTGAGGATGGAGACAGAACAGAATTTCTTCGCAAAATGGGGAAAAAAGTTATTGCTATTGATTTAAACCCATTCAGCAGAACCGCAGTAAAGGCAAATATTAGCATCATAGATAATGTCATTAGAGCAGTTCCGCTTCTTGAAAAAAAAGTAAAAGAATACTCAAAAAAAGACAAAAAATGGCTTAAGAATAGGATTAAAAACTTCAGCAATAAAGATTTATTACGGCAATCGGAATCACGGATTAGGAAGGCCCGATAGTTTTATGACAAAAGAATTCAAAAGACAATTAATACACATCCTTTTAGGGGTACTATACCTTTCAGTAATTTACTTTTTTGAAAAAGAAGCCGCAATAACTATACTTCTTCTTTTCTTTGCAGTTGGTTCATTTATTTCATATTCACATAAGCATTTGAAACCAATTGTATTTCTAAAAGAAATAATAGAAATAGTTGAAAGAGACAAAGAAGCACACATACCAGGTAAAGCAGCATTAAGTTTTACTTTAGGAGTACTTCTTGCAACAATAGTATTCTATTCTTTTGACAAACTAATAATTCTTGGAGCAGTAATTGCATTAACTTTTGGAGATGGATTTTCTACAATTATTGGAAAAGAAGTTGGAAAATTAAAAACCCCCGGCAACAAAACAATAGAAGGGACAATAGGCGGAATAATCGCAGGCACTATTGCACTAGGATTATTTTTTCACATTGAAATTGCATTTGCAGCAGCAATATTCGCAATGCTAGCAGAATACATTCCAATAAATGATAATTATACAATCCCGCTTGTTACAGGCACAATACTGATTTTGCTTGTTTAAAACCAATAGCTTGGTTTTTAAAAATTCCCACCCCAAAATTAATCAAAACGGGGCCCGTAGCTCAGTCTGGATAGAGCACAACACTCCTAATGTTGGGGTCGTGAGTTCGAATCTCACCGGGCTCGTATTATTATTCATTATTTTATTGCGGTTACTTCATAAATAATTCCAGGATATGTTTTGTTTGAAAGGTGTGCTTTTCTTTTATTAGGAGGAAGTCTTTTGATTTTTATTTTTTCACGCTCAAAACCTGATTCAATAAGTTGTTTTTTAATTTCAGAATCCATTAAAGAATCAATTGTAAAAACCATTTTTCCGCCAGAAACTAATTTTTTATGTGCAACTTTGAAAGTACTTAAAGTGTATTCTTTAGCATCTTCAAACTCATAACCATGAAAACCAAGGGCTAATTTTGAACGAATTCCTGAAACACTATTATTAGCATATTGCTCAAGCTGACTTCTAAAATCAGAAATAAAATGTTTTACATTTAAAGGAAGTTCACCTTTATGTGGCTGAATATCTACTGAATGGTGTTCAATATTTAGATTTCTTTTAGCTTGAGGAATTAACTCACTTAACGGAGAAGCACTTCTATAACTACCTGCTCTTAACTCCATAGCTTTGCCTTGATAGCCAACAGTACCAAGATGTACAAATAGTGATTTCTTTTTAGGCATTATAAAAATAATACTTTGAAAAATAAAAAAAGAGCACTTACAAAAAACTAATAAACATCAAAAACCAAAATATAATATGCTAAAACCAAAAAAATCGCCTTTGCAAATAATTAGAGAAAGAGCAAAAGGAAGCAAAGAACTCACACAAGGACTTACTCCAGATACAAGACCAAATGTTACTACTGATGCAGCAAGAAAAAAATTTAGAGATATTAGAAGAGAACAAATAAAACAAAAAAAGTGAAAAATAATGTCATTTTACTCAATAGATATTGTTCAATCATGCATTGATAAAACAAAAAAATTCTTTTCTGGCCCAGACTTGAAATCAAAGTGGTTGAAAATTGGAATTCTTGTTTTTATTTATTCAATTCTTTCGGGCGGAGGCGGTGGAGGAAGCGGATTTTCAAGTGGCTCTGAATCCGGAAGCGGAGTAGGAAATATTGAAAATCAAATTCAAAACCTAATTAATTCAATTACCCCTGAAATGTGGACAATGATATTTATTGGCGGAGCACTTGTATTTTTGTTTTTAGTAATACTTGGAATTATACTTACACTAATAAGAAACATGACTTTCTTTTCAATACTAGAAAGCATTGAAACAAACAGTATTGGAATTCTTTCTTATTTTAAAAAATTTTATTCAAAAGCAATATCACTGACAATATTTGAACTAATAGTTGGTTTGCTAATGATTCCTTTGATGCTTGGATTTACTACATTAGTAATAGGAGGAATATTTTTAGGGTTTGGATTTGATGCTTCGATTTTAGGGCCAATTGCATTTATCGTTTCATTGCCTTTGTTGATTATTTTAGGGCTTTTTGTTTTTGTTCTTGCATTTGTTTTTGGAATAATCACTTTTATAATCAACCAATTTGCAAGGTACTGGATGTACAAAAAAGAAATGAGTGCTTTTGAAGCATTCAAAAAAAGTTTTTCACTTGCATTAAGCAATGTAATTGAAATAATTGTAATGATTATTGTAAAAGCAGTACTTGGAGTTGGTTCACTAATAATAACAATTATTGTAGCAATAGGAATTGGAATTCCGTTTGCAATAATAGGGGCGATATTTGCAGTAATAGCCATCATATTCATTGCAGGGGCGCCGATATTGCTTGTTCCTGCGATTCTTCTTGCAATAATAGGGTTGTTTTTGTATGTCTTGGTTCTTACAATAGCACTTGCACCAATACAAGTATTCTTTTTCTACTATGATTTAGCATTCCTTGAAAAACTGCTCAAATAAGGCGAGAAGTACTATAAAACCAGTTATCGACATAACTTTGACAATTCAGTTTATTAAGAATAGAGTAGTATTACTATAGGAAACCAAAAATTTGGCTTTTCAGCCTAAATTTAAGGCATTTTTACTTTAGAATCAGAGGGGTGAAACAATTTGAAATCAATCGTAAGTACTGCTATCGATACAGCACAAAGATCTGAAAACTCCAGAATAGAAGAGTTCTCAGCACCAAAAATAATGGTAATCGGATGCGGAGGCGCAGGTTGCAACGCTGTTAACCGAATTAGTAAAATGAGTATTGCAGGCGCAAGCCTTGCAGCAATCAATACAGATAAACAACATCTCGCAATTATAAACGATGAGATAACAAAAGTATTGATTGGAAAATCAGTAACAAGAGGACTTGGAGCAGGAGGCTATCCTGAAATAGGAGCTAAAGCTGCAGAAGTAAGCAAAAACGCATTAGTAGAACTACTAGATGGAGTAGATATGCTTTTTGTCTCAGCAGGAATGGGAGGCGGAACAGGAACAGGTTCAGCACCAATAGTTGCAGAAATAGCAAAAAATCAAGGTGCAATAGTTGTATCTATTGTAACATACCCATTTGCACTTGAAAGAGCAAGACTTCAAAAAGCAGAAGAAGGAATTGAAAAATTAAGCGAATACTCAGACACTGTTGTGGTGATTGACAACAATAGACTGACACAGCTTGTACCTAATCTGCCAATCCAAGATGCATTCAAAGTTGCTGATGAAGTAATTGCAAGAACTGTAAGA
>CAYMWD010000071.1:0-5273 GCA_964394025.1 uncultured archaeon
ACATTCTTGCAGCACCAGGCAAAGGGCGAAGGTATTCTGTGTTTCCTCCATCCAATGCGCCTCTTGTTTCTTCAGGAACACCAACAAGACATTGTTTTGTTCTTTCCAAAATTGCTTCAAGACCTCTTTTTACTTTCTCTTCTTTTCCGGTAATAATCACAAATCCATCTTCGTTTTCGCATGAAAGCGCTTTTCTTGTTTCTTCGACTTCCTTTTCTGAAATACCATATTTAGGAAGTTCATCTGAGTGAAAAATTCCTTTTAATCCTGTTTTAGTTTTAACGTAATTTGCAAATTCAGTTCCAACTCTTCTTCCTTCTTGCAATTCAAATCCGATTAATCCTGCAAATTTCTCAAGTTTCATTCCAATTACTTTTTCTTTTTTTTCAATGGCGCTTTTCACAATTTTTGCTTCAGTGTTTGAAAATATTTTTTCAAGATCCTTTTCTTTTCCTTCAAGATTTTGTGGTTTTAAATTTCTTTCTTCAAGTTTTTTCTTAAGTTCAACTAATTTTACCTGTCTTTCAACTTCTCTTTTCACATACTCGTCAATTAATTCAAGGTCTTGTACTCCTTTGATTTCAACTCTTGCGCCGTCGCGTATTGAAATGTTCAGGTCCTGCCTTATTGTTCCAAGCCCTCGCTTTACTCTTCCTGTTCTTCTGAAAAGTTCTCCTATTTTTTTTGCTGTTTCTTTTGCTTCTTTGGGAGTTTTAATATCTGGGTCAGTTGCTAATTCAATAAGTGGAATTCCTAATCTGTCAAGTCTGTATACAATATGAGTTTCTGTTTTTTCAACAGGCCTTGCTGCATCTTCTTCTAAAGCCATTGCCTGCAATCCAATTTCTTTATTGCTAATTTTTAAAGAACCGCCCATTGACACTAACATTGTTCTTTGAAAAGCGCTAGTATTAGAACCGTCAATTACTGCTTTTCTCATTACAAACATTTCGTCAAAAATTCTTGCGTTTGTCATCAGGGAAATTTCTAAAATTGTTTTGAGCGCTTCTTCATCGCAAGGTTGAGGGGGCTCTTCATCTAATTCAACAAGAGAAATTGTGTCATTGTAACCTTCGTAAATGTAAGTAAGTCCTTTCTTGAATGCTTCTAATGCTGCTTTATCAAATTCACCTAACTCAGATGCAACCGGCCTTAATTTTCTTTCAATTTTATAATCAGGTTCATCATCTCTCAATATGCTGGGAGTTCTTATGAATAGTTTTCCAGTATCAAGCTGCTGATGCACTTCTAAACCGCACATTAATCCAAGTTTTTCGTAGTCAAATTCCATAAAACCACATTATTGTTCTGGTTGGTTAATCTTTAAACCCTTCACTCTTCGCCTTTTTTTAATCTATATACTTTGTTCCTGCCTAACCACTCAAATTCAATAAGTTCATGCATTGCATCCAAATGCCTAGAACAAGTACTCTTATCTAACTTAGTTTTTCTTGCAATCTCTCTAACCCACAAACCATAAGGAGCACTCTTAAGGGCTTTGAGAATTGTATCTTCTTTATCTTTTTTTATAGGCATTTACAAATTGAGACATATGTCTTATTTAATTGTTTCTCAAACCTGTTTCAGAACAATCATTGTCTGCGTCTTATCTACGCCATCAATATTTCTGAGTTTTTCTGTTACTATTGTGTTAAGTTCATCAATATCTGGTGCAAGGACTTTTGCAACTATGTCCATTCCGCCTGCTAAAATAGTAACTTCTTGAATTCCTGTTAGTGCTTTGATTTTTTCAGCAACTTCTACTTGTTTGATTTTTTTACCTTCTACATTGTAATTAATATCAATTCCAATAAATGCCATTATTGGTCTACCCATTTTTTTATAATCTAAATTAACAGTGTAATTAAGAATTAATTTTTCTTTCTCGAGTTTTTTGATTCTATTGTGTATTGTAGTTGGTGGCATCCCTAATTTTTTGCTTAATTTTCCTACTGTTTGTCTTGAATTGCTTATTAGTTCGTTTATTATTTCTCGGTCTTTATCATCTAATTTCATATTTATTATTGCTCAAAAGCCTTATTTAAAGTTAATGGAATATTTTACCATTTTTAGATTATTTTGCTTTAAATCTTGTATATTTTACAAGTATTATTGAAGTAAATTTATATTATTTGCATTATAATAGTAAATAATTCCACTAATTCAGTAATTGTCAAAGTTTTAGTGATTACAGGGGGTTCAGGGATGGATGAAAAGAAAAGGATTCTATTCATTTACAATGGTGGAACTATTGGAATGATTATAGAAAAAAGAGATAATCAAGTTATTTTGGTTCCGCCAAAAACAGATAAAGAATTCAAAGAATCTTGTATTTCAATAATAAGTGAATTTAGTAAATTGAATAATTTAGAAATTGATTTTGAGTTTATGACTAGTAAGGATAGTACAAATATGACTCCTAATGATTGGGAGAAATTAATTTTTAGAATAAAAAAAGCGCAAGATGTTGAAAAGTATGATGCGGTTGGAATTGCTCATGGAACAGATACTTTAACTTATACTTCTACTGCTCTTTCGTTGGCTTTACATGGTAAAGATTCAAGTAAAAGCGGGTTGAGAATTCCGGTGTGTATTACTGGTGCACAAAACCCAGTGTATAAACAAGGCGGTGATGGAAGATTTAATTTGGAAAATTTATTCCGAGTTCTTGATGAATCAATTAAACTTGGTGTTGCAGATGTTATGGTTAATTTTTGGGATAAAGTTCATCTTGGTTGTAGAGCTTTAAAAAGTAGTGAAAAAAACTTTGATGCTATGGAATCTCCTTCTTATCCTATTGTTGGAAATATTGATGGGTCTGGAGTTCACCTAAAAACTAATTTACTTAGAAATAAAGTAACTGCAAGTGACAAGTTGAACATTGCTCCTAAATTTGGAAGAGGTGTAGTGAGTTTTGAGTTAGCTCCCGGAATAGAGCCAAGTTTAGTTCTTGGGTTTATTACTAATGGTGGAATTTCTGCAATGATTCTAAAATCTCTTGGTGAAGGAAATGTTTGTAATGAGGGAGAATTTAGTTTGATTCCCGCTATTAAACAAGCAACTTCTGAATATATGACTCCAATTTTTATTACTACTAAATTTGTTGGGGGGAGTTCAGGCGCAGCTCATTATGAAGTTGGTTATGAAGCAATTAAAGCTGGAGGTATAGCTTGTTATGATCACACTGATGTTGCAGTTGATGTTAAAGTTAGGTGGTTAATTGGAAACGGCATCTGCTCGAATATTGATGAGTTCAGAAAAGCAATGCAAACTAGTTATGCTGGCGAAGTTACTGAGCTTAAAAAGTAACTTCACTCCCCAATTTCTTCTTCATAAGGGAGTGTTTTGTTTATTTCTCCGCGTAAATTTTGAGTAATGAGTTTTTTTGCTTCTTCTTTTTTATAATTTCCAAGCAGCCATGCGAGTTTTACGAATGCTGTTTCGGTTGTCATGTCTTCGCATCCGATTGCGCCGAGCTTTGCAACTTCAACTCCTTTATCGTAAACATGCTGGTGTACTCTTCCGTAAATTGTTTGTGTTGTTACAACAACTAAACATTTTTTGCAAAGTTCTTCTAATGATTTCCAGAGTTTTGCGTGTATTTTGTTGTGCTCATCGCTTACAAATCCTGGTGTCTGGCCTAAACCTGTTCCTTCAATTACAACTCCTTTGAATCCGTTTTTATAATAAAATTCAAACTGTTCTGGGAACATGTTTGTGTGAATTTTTAGTATTGCAACTTTTTCTTCCATTGCATCTTTTATTTTGAAATTTTTTCCGTTGTTTCTTCGTTGATAATTATTTTTCAAAAAATCAATTTTTTTTGTTTTGTAATCAATTAATGCAATTGGAGTGTCATTTATTGCTTTGAATGCATCTCTTCTTGATGAGTGCATCTTTCTTGCTTTGCATCCATTAATCACAGAACATTTGTCGTCATTGCTTGAGTGGTGCATGCATACTCCTACTCCTGCAAAATCTGTTTTGAGTATAAATTCAGCCGCGCAATCTAAGTTCATTGCAGCGTCACTTGAGCCTCTATCACTACTTCTTTGTGCACCTACAATAAGAACTGGAATTGGTACATTTTCAAGCATGAATGAGAGGGCTGCTGAGGTATAATGTAAAGTGTCTGTTCCGTGTCCAATAATTATTCCTTTAACATTTTTTTTAATCATTTCTTGTATTGCTTTTGCCATTACTTTGTAATGTTCAAACC
Source organism: uncultured archaeon (assembly GCA_964394025.1). Lineage (GTDB taxonomy): Archaea > Iainarchaeota > Iainarchaeia > Iainarchaeales > Iainarchaeaceae > PCWY01. Next base: position 4,220 of record CAYMWD010000071.1, read on the forward strand.
GCATGTCATCTGACCACATATTGCTCAAGTGTTTTGAAACAAGATTGCATTTTCCTGCGATTTCAGGATACATTGTAAGTAAATCTTCTTCGTCAAAAGTAGTGTTAACTGCCCCTGTTTTATAATCAACTCTTGAAGCAATTGTTCCTCCTGTGTGAAGAATTGCTATTGTTGGTAGACCTTCTTTTTGTTTTATTTTTTCTGTTTTTGCTTTTCCTACTTTTTGTGTTCCTTCTAATTTTTCAACTTTTAATTTTTCAGTAATCTTCAAACCAACATTATAGCCTGAATTTAATTTTAATCTTAAAATTTCTTTGTCTTCTTCTGTGCTTGGAAGTATACTTCCTTTGTATTCTTCTTTTCCTTCAATTATTTTTACGAGTTGTCCTTCTTCAAGTTTGTGTTTTTTTAAAAATTCTTTCCAATTCACTTAAACCACTTGTATTCCATTATCTTTTTTGTTAAAAGGAGTTATTTCTCCGACGTAATTTTTTTGCATCATTTTTTTTACTTCAGGATATTTTTGAGTTTGCCCAAGCACCCACATTAATTTTACATATGCTGTTTCTGTTAGCATGTCATATGCAGGAATAAGTTTTAATCCTGTAAGTCTTTTTCCAATGTTAGGCGAATAGATTTTACTCCAATATCTTCCAGGGTTACAATCCCCTGTTAGAATAATTGGAACATTATTTTTGTTTGCATATTCAATAGATTTTTTTAAAGTATTTTCTAACAGAGGAACATTTCCTAAATTATATCCTTCAAGTATTATTCCTTTAGTTCCTTTATCAACTGCAGTTATTATTTCAGTATCATCAAATCCAGGGTAAATTTTTATTATTTTTACTTTAGTTTCAAGTTTTTTATAAAGTTTTGGGATTCGTTTTCCTCTTTTTTTATGTTCGCTGTCAATTTTTATAAATTGCTCAACTGTTCCGAGTGGTTTTTCTACATTTGTATAAAATGCTCTAAATTCAGATGCGTTTATTCTTTTTGTACGAGTTGCTCTTAATATTAAATTGTTAAAAACAACCAATGTTTCTGCAATATC
>CAYMWD010000072.1:0-5170 GCA_964394025.1 uncultured archaeon
CAGATAAAGATGTAATTGATTCAGGGAAATTTATATTCGGAATTGCAGTACTTTTTATTTTATTCAATTTTTTATTTTCACTTTTTCCTATAGCATGGTTTGAATATTTTTATGCAAAAATAACAATTTTTATTCTCGGAATTTTCGGAATAACCGGGACAATTGAATACAAAGAGCCGGTTCTTATTTTTTTAGAATTATTTTCACTTCCAATAGGGATAAGCTATCTTTGCACTGGCCTTTTGGAAATAATTGTTGTGTGGTCAGCGATTATTGCAAGCTTTGGAATTGAAATAAAAAAAAGAGCAATAGGTGTTGTTGCAGGAACAATTACATTAGTAATTTTTAATATTATTCGAATTGTTGGAAGTATTCTTATAATTGGTTTTTTTGGACTTGGGGTTGGAGAATTTTCACATGATATATTATTTAGAATTTTTCTTTTAATTGCTGTTGCAGGTTTCTATTATGTTTGGTTCATGTGGGCAACAAAACAAAAATTCAAGTGGTTAAAATGGAATATGTAAATGCGTTTCTTACTGCAATGATAATTACAATTTTAATTGAAACAACTGTGCTTTTTATTTTGCAAAAAAAAATATTGAAAAAAGAATTTGAAAAAATTCCACTACAAAAAATAATTTTTACAGGGATTTTTTGTTCTTTTGCAACAATTCCCTATCTTTGGTTTGTGCTGCCTGAAATACTGCCGGCTAACTTATACATAATTGTTGGGGAGTTGCTTATTGTAATAATAGAAGGAATTTTGATTTCACAAATTTTGGAATTAAAAATTGAAAAAGCGATTATGGTTTCTGCTTTGTGCAATTCAATTTCTTATGGAATTGGGATTTTAATTTTTTGAATTTTTACTTCTTTGAATTATTGTTTTTTTTTGAATTATAAAAAACTCAGAACTAAATATACTAATCCAAGTGCAATGCAGAAATGAGAGAAATCTATTTTTTTAACAAACTCCAAAATTAGGTGAAGAGAAATGTAACCTATTATTGCTGCTGATGCAAGGGCTGCAATTGCTTCAAAATTAATTACAAACCCCTCTATTGTTCCAAAGAAAATTTCAGCAGCAGCAACTGAAGGAATGCTTAAAATAAAACTTATTCTAAGTGCTTCTTCTGCACTAAACCCTTCTACTAAAAGTGCTGTTGTTGTTATTCCTGAACGGCTTATTCCTGGAATTATTGAGAAACCTTGTGCAAAACCTAACAGCACAGAATTTTTTTTGTTTAATTCTGCATTGCCTTTTTGTTTTCTGTATTTTTGAAACAGCCCTGTTGCAATTAAAGAGAATGCAATCAAAAGCGAAAAAATAAACGGAGCAGAAGAAATTTGTTTTAAAAAAATGTAAGAAGGAATTCCGGTTATTGCTGTTGCAAGTACTGCGATTAAAAGAAAATTTCTTAATTTTGTGTCTTTTGAAAAAATTATTTTTTTAATGTCTTTGCGAAAATAAATCAATGCTGCAATCAAAGTTCCTGTGTGTAAAAAAACAGAAAAATTTATTGCTTGTTCGGGTGTAACCCCAAAAAATAAAAGTGAAATTGCAGCTATTTGACCTTCACTGCTTATTGGAAGCCATTCAAAAATCCCCTGCAAAATTCCAAGAAAAATCGATTCAAAAAACATTGATTAATTAGGGTTAAAATCAATTATAAATTAAGACACCTATTGCAAAATTGAGCCATTACAGGAGCTAGCTTTTGTGTGCGTTCATCTTGAACCCCAATAAGTATTCCTTTTAATCCAAGAGAATTGATTCGATTTACAAAATAGTGAAGAAATTTTTCAGTTAATTCTTGATTGTTGTAAAGAAGCATTGTTGAAACTGAATCTAAATAAATAAAATCATACTTTGCTGTGCCTACTGCTTTTACAATAGCAATTGACAAACCAGTAAGTGATTTTGGGCTCGCAATAAAATCAACCCCTTCAACTTTTTTAGATCGTTTTCCTGAAGCATCAATAAAATGAATTGAGCAAGTGTTTACTTTATTTTTTTCAAGCCTTTCTGCAATAGTACTACTAGGCGCATTTAAAGCAATGTAAATTCCTTTCATTTTATTTTCTTTTATAAGTGCTTTAGCAATTTCAGCTGTAGCAGTATGATAATCTTCCATTTTGAATGTAAGCAACAGAACAGGATTTTTTTCTATGTTTTTTATTTCTGAAGAAATAACTTTTGAAAGTGCGTCTTTATCCACTATTCACACCTTTTGAAGTACTCTTCACAGCCAAGAACATCATTTATTTTTTTTCTTTCTTTTTTAGGGCGAAATGCATCTTTATCTTCATAACCTAACCCTATTACAATTGAAACTTCTGCTGGTTTTTTTACGCGAAGAATTTTATTAACTTCAGCAACTTTTGGCGAAAGAATTGCAGAGTCAACTTTTAGATTCGTTGCTGCAAAAATCATACTCATCATTGCTGCGCCAATATTGAGGTCTTTATGAGACCGTATAAAATCATTTAATTTTACACCTAATAAATTTTTTTTGCTGGTAAGTTCAGGGTCCCACACAAGCACAATGAGCACAGGAGGGTAACTATGAAAAAATCCATAAGAGCAGGTTCGCATTATTGATTTGATTTTTTCAGAATTTTTTATTAAAATAAATTTCCATGGTTGTGAATTGAGTGAACTTGGTGCAAGTCTGCCGGCATCAATTATTTTTACAATTTTTAAGTCATTTACCTTTTTTTTGCTGAATTCAAATGTTGTTTTTCTTTTTTTCAGCAATTCTTTAAAATCCAATTTTTCACCTTTATTTTTAATGTGGTTTTTGCCTTTGAATGAACTGTATATATATTCTTTAATTTATATAAAAGAGTTCAAGTTTGATTAGAACCGGCGCTTTATTAAATTACATTAATATATTAGTTGTGATTAACATTATCTATAAAGGGACAAAGTAACCTTGTAATCGTACACGGTGTAATTTGAAATGAGTATTTCGGAGAAAGCAGGAGAATTTTATGCAGGACTTGAGGATAAGTTCTACGCTGCAATGGACTTTCTTTCAGATAAGGGAATACCTGTTTATTCGGTAATTGACCCGCTTGAAGAAAAAGGAATACCTGCTTTTCCTGCAACTATTGTTGGATTGCTTTTAATTTTCCTTTTGCTTTACAGTCTACTTCTTTTTTCTCCTTCAGATGTTACTTTGAGTCTTTCAATTAAGGACACTTTAGGGAATTCTGTTAATGGCGCAAGTTTAAAATTTACTGACGCGGATGGTAAAAAAATACTTGTTGGTTCGAGTACATTTAATGATAATCAAAAATTAACTTTTCCAAGAGCAATTGGTTTTAGAGGAGCAGTTGAAGCATCAAAAGAAGGATATGAAACTGATTCAAGAACATTTAACATTCAAAAAGAAGAAGAAAATCTTTCAATAAGATTGAAAAAAATTGTTAATGTTATTGAAGCTTCAGTAAGGCTTAGTGATAGTGATACTGATAGTCCTGTTGAAAATGCAGAAATAGTTGCTGTTTTTTCAGGAGGAAGTGTTAATTGTTTTGAAACTGAAAAAGGACTTTATAGTTGCCCTGGACTTATTGAGGGTGAACAGGCTCAGCTTACCATTACTCAACCTAATTATGAACAAAAAGAACTTACAACTGCATTTTTTGCTGAATCAGTAGAACCTCTTGTGCTTATCCCTAAACCTTCGGCTTCAGAAGGAAAAACAAATGTTATTGTAAGAGTACACGATTTTGATTCTCAAGAAAGAATAGGCAATTTTACTTTAAGAATTTATGATTCTTCTGATAATGAACTTATTACCGAAATAACCGAAACAGATAATGATGGCGAGCACGTTGAAAAAATTTCAAAGGGCACATCAATTAGAGTTGTTGTTGAAAAAGAAGATTATATTCTTTATGATTCTAGCACTGTTGAAGAAAATAAAACATTAAGAACAGAAGAAGAAATTTTTGAAGTTTATTTAAAGCCAGGTACAAATGCACTTACTGTTGGTGTGCTTGATGTTACCGGAAGACCAATGCCTTCAATTAGTGTGATGCTTTTTAATAACGTTGGCGAACTTCTTGACACTAAAGAAACCAGCATTGCAGGCCAAGTTGTATTTGAAAATCTTTCAACTGAAGATGCTTACTATGTGAGCGCGTGGTCAAGCAAATATTTGCCTTCAAAAAAACAGGTTGTTGTAGGCGAAGAAAATTCAGTTAATCTTGTAATGGAAGTTGCTACCGGCTCTAACTCAGGAACACTTACAATTTATACTGCAGATGAAGAAGGAAATGCATTGAGTGATTCGACTCTTAATTTTTATGAACTCAATAATGATGAAGTACTTGCACCATTAGGAATGCCTGCTCAAAAAACTGATTTGTCAGGAAAGTTCTCCGCACAGATGCCGCTCAACAAAACTGTTGTTGTGAAAGCTACAAACAATAATCTTGCAGGAGAAGATACATTAACTATTCTTGAAACTTTTAACAATGAAATGTTTATTGTTCTTATTGAACCATTTTCACAAGTAACTCTTAAAATTCTTGATGAAAAAGGAAAAGAAGTTAAAAGTGGTTTTGTTGCAATAAATGCAGGAACAGATCTTCTTTTTGAGGGAGAATACAAAGAAGGCGGAATTGTGTTCAATCCTAAAGGAAATAAGTATGTTACAGTTGTTTACACCGACGATGAAGGAAATGCGTTTGAAGAAGAAGTGTATGTAGAAGGGCTTACTGAAGTTAGTGTTTCTCCAAGCGGGGGCAAAAGTGTTTCTGGGACTACTCCTGAAGTAGAATTTAAGGGTATTTTTAATATAATAGGCGATGAAGTTGATGGAATCGCAAAAGGTGTTGATTATTATTTAAAATTCAATGTTGTTTACCCTGAAGGTACAACAGATAATGGTTTCCATGTTAGAATCGGCGAAGATTCGGTTCAGCATGTTGATTCACAGGACGCAGGAATAATAGGTTTTTCAGCAGCAGGTGCAAGCAGTTTTTATGGAAGAAGTTACTCTCCAAGACCTACTCCTGGCTTTGAAGCGCTTGATTTTGAAAATTCAGGAAGAGAAGGCGAGTACAATAAGTGGCTTGAACTTTATTTCAAAACAGGCGGTGAAAAGGTTGTAAAGTATAGGGTAAAAGCTAAAGAAACCGCATCAAAAGATAATAT
>CAYMWD010000073.1:0-5159 GCA_964394025.1 uncultured archaeon
CCTGTTGGGCCTCTTCCTGAGATGAGTCCTTTTTTGATTGCTTCCTCAAGGATTTTTCTTCCCTCTTCCTGTACCTCACCCGAAAGATTAATCCTTGAGGAAGCAATCAAAAAAGGACTCATCTCAGGAAGAGGCCCAACAGGCGTTGCTGCAGCAGCAGTATACATTGCTTCACTTCTTAAAGGAGAAAGGAGAACCCAAAAAGAAGTTGCTAATGTTGCAGGTGTAACAGAAGTAACAATCAGAAACAGATACAGAGAACTCAAAAAGAGACTTAATATTGAAGTTGTGGCTTAAAGCCACAATTTTTTTCTATTTTTTTTTAATTTTTTTAAAAATTAATCTGAATCAATTACTGCTACTGCACAATATCTTTTTTCTGAGTTGTTATTGAAAGTAGAACATCCTGAAAGGTCTAAATCATATGGCGATAAATCATACTCATATGCAGAAATACAACCCTCTAATGAATCAGAGTAATCGCATAAAACCAGAACACTAACATTTTTAGAAAATGAACCGTTATATGTTACAGATTCGCCATTGTTATTAGTAAAATGTTGATTTTTCAAAGTTTCACTAAGCAAAACACAAACTTGTTCCTTTAATAATACTTTTGAAAAAACAGCAATTTTTTCTGAATCCAATGAATCTCCATTACTAAAAATTATATTTTTATAAATTTTAGGCAAACCGGGTTCATTGAACTGAAATTTCACTAAATTTGATATCGCTTCATTTTTAGAAATATTACACCCTCCGCCAGGACAAGGCGAGGTAGCAGTAATTTGAAGAATTAAAATAGCAAAAATTACCATTACAAAAATTAAAATAATCATCAAAGCTAGTTTACTTTTACTCATTATTTACAAACAGTTCCAAAAAATAAAAAGCTATCTTTATTTACCAGAAAGACCTAATTTTTTAATGCCAATAAGACCTTTAAAAAAAGGAAAGAAAAGAACTTTTCCAGAGGACTTGATGCATGCACAAAAGGTTCTTGCAGAAAAGAAACCAAACAGTTTTATTAGACTTGAAACAGGAACCTACATAAAAGGCGCAAACGGAAAAATCAGAAAAATGTAAACTGAAAATCTTAAATAGCTCTTAAGCACTATTTATAGCATGAATCTTGAAGAAGTAACTGAAAAAGAAAGGAACTTGAGAAAGAACATCAAAAAGAACTGTTCACTTTGCATGGGCAGAGCACATCTTAACAGACAAGATGAGACTGAAAAAAAACAAGTTCTAAAAGATATGAAAGAACTTTATTCTAATTACCAAAACAAATTTGATTCGCTTAGAAGAGAAGATGCTTCAGGAAATGAAATTCAAAACTCATTAAGCAACAAAAGATTCATTTTGGATACAATTGATGCCTGCAATGGTTGCGATAGAGAAGTTGACCGTGCAAACAGAGCAATAAACGAACTCAAATAAATCTTGTAATTCAAGTTAAAAGCATTACTTTCTTTTTCTATTTTGAATGTTAATCGCAGGAATTGATGAAGCAGGAAGAGGGCCTTGTTTGGGTCCGCTTGTAATGGCCATAACTACTGTTGAAAAAAAAGACGAAGAAAAATTTATTGAAATAGGAGTAAAAGATTCAAAAGAACTTTCACCTAAAGATAGAGAAGAAAAATTTTTGCAAATAAAAAAAATTGCAGAAGAAACTAATTTCATGCCAATTTCAGCAAAAGAAATTGACACCTTAAGAGAAAGATACAGCCTTAATGAAATTGAAGCAATGCATGCTGCAAAACTTCTTAATAGTCTTGAAAAAAAACCTAAAATTGTTTATGTTGATTCACCAGACACAATAATGGCTGAATTTGGAAGAAGAATCGAAAAATATCTTACATTTAAAACAAAAATTATTTCCGAACACAAAGCAGATGCTAATTACCCTGTTGTTTCAGCAGCTTCAATTATTGCAAAAGTTGAAAGAGATGATGAAATTAAAAAAATCGCAGAAAAATTTGGACCAGTTGGTTCAGGATACCCTGGAGATGAGAATACAATTAAGTTTTTAAGAAAGTATTTCCAAGAGAATAATATAATGCCTGACATTGCAAGAATGTCTTGGCAAACAGTAAAAAATTTACAAGATGAAAAGTTTCAAAAGAAACTATTCTGAGGTGAGGGAATTGACACAATGGAAGAAAAAAGAATTCAAAGAACTTTCAGTTGATTTCAACGAACTGGAAGAATATTTAGAAGATCTTATTTTTGAGGCATTTGAACCTTCACAAATGAATCCTGAAGAACCAATACAATTAGGGTTCACTATTTCATTAAGACCTAACGGCAGAATAAAAATTGATGAATTTGGAATACTTAATGAAAAAAATAACTCTTTAAAAGAAAAAACAGAAGAGCCTTTAGTTGAACTTATCAACAATGAAAATGAAATTACAATCGTTGTTGAAACAAACAACATTAATGCACGATTAGTGGATGTTAAAATTCTTGATCAAACTGTAATAATTTCATCAAACAAAAAAAATGGTTTTATGAAAAAAATTATTTTGCCAGAAAAAGTAAAAACTGAAAGTGTAAAAACAACTCAAAATAATAATATTATTGAAATAAAAATTTTAAAAATAAAAAAATAAACAAAATTCTAAAACAAAATAAAATGCAAAAATAAAATTTTTAAAATAAATAAAATTTTAAAATTAAATAAAATAAACTTATTCTTTAAATTCAGAAATTTGTTTCTGTTCAGAAATTGGGGCAGAATGTGTTTCGTTCTGAGTATCAGAAATTTCTTTTTTTGCTTTCGAAACATCTTTACCGAAATATTCGCGAAATTTTGGAGTTGTATAAATAGTATAACTTATACCCGTTTTTTCTTTTCTAATAAATCCTTTGTCTTTTAAAATTTTAATATGCTCATAGGCTTTTGAGTTCCGGAAATTTATTACTTCAGATTGTTTTACAGGCTGACGATAAGCAATGTAAGCAAGTGTTTTCATGAGCCCTTTATGAAGCTCAGGCGCAGCAGCCATATGACCAACAGAATCCTCATATTTAGGTTTTACCCCCATAATAAAACCATCTTTACTCCCCCTTATTTCAAGAGAAGTGTCTTTTGCATCATAAGAATGAACAAGCTCATTTACAAGAACTCTCGTTTCAGCAATATTTGAGTTTATTGTTTTTGCAAGATCCTTTATTGAAACTTCTGAAGGAGACATAAAAAGAGCAGCTTCAAGAACACGTTTAGATTCATTTTTATTTATAATATCAACCATAAGCCTCAACCCTTATTTTTTCCTTAGGCACTCCATTTTCCTCAAGAATTTTTTTAGAATTATTAGCCATGCCCCTTGAACCACAAATAAAATATTGCGCATTCTTATTTGAAGAAATTATCCCTTTAACCATTTGATTATCAATTCTTCCACAACTAAACCCTGGTTTTTCTTCACGAGTAAGAGTAAGAAGAAGATCAAAATTATTCATTTTTTCAGAAAGCTCTTTTAATTCATTGTAAAAAATAATGTCACCTTGTGTTTTATTTGAATAAACAAGAGTAATTTTTGTATCTAATTTTTCATCATAAATGTATTTTATAAAACTTCTGAAAGGCGCAATACCGCAACCAGCAGCAAGAAGAATTATTTCTTTTGATTCGGTTGGATCAAAAATAAGGTGTCCAAAAGGCCCATCTACAATCGCTTTTTCTCCAACTTCAACTTCATTAAGAATATTAGAAATAAGTCCATCATGAACACGTTTTACAGTAATGTCTATTGTTTCATTATTTACAGGAGAAGACGAAATTGAATAAGCCCTTTTAGGGAGTTCTTTTCCGTTTTTTAAAAGCTGAACCATTACAAAATGACCTGGATTAAAAGACATTCTTTGAGTGCCTTTAAAAGTAATAGTAGTAACATCATGAGTTTCTTTTTTTACATTTATAATTTCCATTTCTTGTTTCAAAAGAACACCTAAAGCAATGAAGTTGTAAATCTTTTTAAATCAAATTACTGGATAAAAAAACAGTTAATCTGGTTTACACCCGCTCATTTGAGGCGCTTTTGGGTTAAAAATTCTAAAACCCGAACCATAAGCATTTTGTTTGTAATCAATAAGTGTGCCTTTTACTTCACCTAAATCAGAATGACTTACAAAAATTTGAATGCCTCTTTCTTCAATAACAACATCATCTGATTCAGGGCCTTTCACAAAATCCATTGCATAATTTTGACCAGAACAACCGCCTTGCTCTATTGAAAGTTTTAAACCCCACCCTTGTTTATCTTCCTTTTTGATGAGTTCTTTAAATTTTTCTGCAGCACTTTCAGTAAGCATAACTGCATTATCACTTCGCGTATTAATTGCATTATTTATTTCAATAAGCATTTCATCAATTTTTTTATCGTCCATTCCATGACTTTTTGCACCTTGTTCAATTGATTCATATGCACTTACATGACAGCCAATACAATGAAGACCGTAACCCATCATTATTTCTGCTATTTCAGGGTATTCTGCAACTGCTTGGCTTATGTTCATTTCTTTTACTACTTTTTCTTTATTTTCCATTAAAACACCTAAATAAATTAACAATAGTTAATTTTTAAAGTTATTGTTCAATGCTGAACGCACTAGGACATAATTCATTAAGCTTGCATTTATAACATTTTGGATTTCTTGCATTACAAACAGCACGCCCATGCCAAATTAAAAGATTTGAAATAATTCGCCAATCTTTTTTAGGAACAATTTCCATTAAATCCCGCTCAATTATTTCAGGGTTTGAACTTTCAGTGAATCCAAGCCTGTTTGAAAGGCGCTTTACATGAGTATCAACTGCAATTCCTTCGACAATTCCAAACCCTTCAGTCAGAATTATGTTCGCTGTTTTTCTTGCTACTCCAGGAAGCTCAAGAAGTTGTTTCATTGTTTTTGGGATTTTCCCCGAATATTGCTCATGAACTATTTTTGCCATTCCTTTAATGTTTTTTGCTTTTGCTCTGTAAAAGCCAGTGCTGTAAATTATTTTTTCTAAATCACTTTGAGAAACTTTTGTAAAATCTTCTGCGGTTTTGTATTTTTTGAATAATTCTTTTGTAACAATATTTACTCGTGTATCAGTACACTGCGCTGAAAGAATCACTGCCACCAGAAGATTCCACGGATTTTCCCAT
>CAYMWD010000074.1:0-5105 GCA_964394025.1 uncultured archaeon
TAATGATTTGCTTATGGAAGACCTTTCAATGATAGAGCCTGGCTTGAAACCAATTAATCAACAACAGCAATTTCGGAAAGGAGTATGTGATATTATTGCGGAAGACAAAGACGGAAATTTTGTTGTAATTGAATTAAAAAGAAGACAAGCAGATTATGCAAGTGTTACACAACTTCAAAGATACATGCAGGAAGTTGAAAAAATGAAGGGGATTAAAACAAGAGGCATTCTTCTTGCGCCTGAAATTCGCAAAAATGCATTGGAATTACTTGAACAAAATGGGCTTGAATTTGCAAAACTTGATTTTGAATTAACCCCTGGAGAAAAAGAAAAGGCAAAAATAAAGGGGCTTCAGCACAAACAACAAACTCTCGCAGAGCATATTAAAGAAAACAAATAATTTCAAATTAAATTTAATTAAAAAAACATTACATTAAAACTGATTGCTTGTTTATTTATTTGATGAATATGAATGGCCTTGTGAAAAAAAAATGCGTGCCTTGCGATGGCGGAGTTCCACCTTTCACAAAAGAAAAAGCAAAAGAATATCTTTTGCAGGTTGATGGCTGGGAGTTAATCGAAGAATCTCGAAAAATTCAGAAAACATTCAAATTCAATGCTTTTTTTGAGTCAGTTTCTTTTTTCAATAAAATCGCAGCAATAATGGAAATTGAAGGGCATCATGCAAATGTTTTTGTTAATTACAACAAAGTTACTCTTACAATTTACACGCACAAAATTAATGGATTACATGAAAATGATTTTATTCTTGCAGCAAAAATAGACCAAATAATAAAAAAATAATTAAATTTACCAAAGCCCACTAAATCCAAATGAGAATGTATTAAGCAAGTTTTTTAAATAGCAGATACATTTCTAATTTATGAGCATGAAAAAAACACAAATAGTAGGAGTAGTACTTCTTGTAGCAATTGCTTTGCAATATGTTTCTGTTCCATTTATAGATGGAAGAAGTATTGCACTTTTTGCAACTTTACTTAGCGCTATTTACCTTCTTATTGCAAAATAATTATTTGAAAATACGGACTTTTTCAACACGCGGACCGTCCATTTTTTCGACAACAATTTTCATTCCGCCAACCATTACAGTATCTTGCTCTTGCGGAACTCTATCTAAAATACTTATCAATATTCCACTTATTGTATCAAATTCTTCCGATTTAAGCTGTAAACCAAGAACCTTATTTACCCTTTCAATTGAAGCATGGCCTTCAACCAAAAATTCATTGTTTCTAACCCGCTTAATAAGAGCTTCAGCATCGGTCTCATCAACTATTTCACCTACAATTTCTTCAAGAAGATCTTCAATAGTAACAATCCCGACTGTTCCGCCATACTCATCAACTACAATAGCCATATGGGTTTTTCTTTTTTGAAATTCTTTCAAAAGACGGTCAATTTTTTTGGTTTCGTAAATAAAAATTGCAGGCCTTACAAATTTTTCAACCTCCAAAGAATCCCTATCTTTAAGCTGACTTCCAAGATAATCGCGCACATGGAAAACACCTATTATTTCATCAAGATCTTCTTTGTAAACAGGAAGCCTTGAATGTTCGTGAAGAGTTTCACGTGAAATATCGCTTATTTTTGTTCCTGCTTCAATCCCGACAATTTCTGAACGAGTAGTCATAACATCTTCAGCAGTAATATCGTTAAATTTGAAAATACGGTGAATCATTTCCTTTTCTTCTTTATTAATTGCACCTTCTTCAGCGCCAAGAGCAACAACTGTTTTTACTTCTTCCTCAGTAAGAACATGCTCACCTACATCACCGCCAAAAATCTGCACAAGAAATCCGGTTATTTTTTCAAGAATAAAAATCAAGGGCATAAATACCAAAGTTAAAAATTTCAAAACAGGTGCAGAATTTAATGCAATCAATTCATTGTGTTTAAGCGCAATAGATTTTGGGGTAATTTCGCCAAATACAAGAATTGCAAATGTGATTATTCCGGTTGAGATTGCAACACCCATTTCTGAAGGAAATGATTGTAAAGTAACAGCAGTCGCAAGCGAAGCAGCCCCAATATTTACAAAATTATTTCCAATTAAAATTGTAATAAGAAGCCTTTGGGGATTTGATTTTAATTCAGATAAAATTTTTGCATTTCTGACATTAGAAGAAACAAGACGTTTTAATTTAAGCCTACCAATAGAAAATATTGCAAGCTCTACTGATGAAAAAAAGCCAGATAAAAGCACCAGAAATCCGAGAATAATTAAGTTAATTTCAAGAGACATATTAGAAAACACCTAGGAATTTGAAGTTAAAAAAACTTCCTTCCGAAGCCAACATCGCCTTTTTCACTTAGTTTTTCCTCGATTCTAATTAATTGATTATATTTTGCAGTTCGTTCACTTCTTGCGGGTGCACCAAATTTACTTTGCCCCGTAGCAAGCCCAACAACCAAATCAGAAATAAATGCATCTTCTGTTTCTCCAGAACGATGTGAAACTACAACAGTCCAGTCATTTTTGAAAGCTAAATTAGCAGCATTAATTGATTCAGTTACTGTACCAATTTGATTCACTTTAAGCAAAAGAGAATTGCATGCATTGGTTTCAAGTGCTTTTTCAATCCTAGAAGTGTTAGTAACAAGCAAATCATCACCAACAATTTGGATTTTTGAGCCCATTTTTTTTGTTAATTCTGCCCAACCAAGCCAATCATCTTCAGCCATACCATCTTCAATTGAAACAATAGGAAATTTTTCGGCTAATTCAGCATAAAAATCAACAAGTTCTGGTGAAGAAAATCTTTTTTCACCAATACCATATTTATTGTCTGAATAAAATTCTGAACTTGCACAATCAAGACAAATTTTTATTTTTTTACCGTAACCTGCTTCTTCAACCGCTTTAACCATTAGTTCAAGCCTATCCTCAACATTATCCATCGGAGGAACAAATCCCCCTTCATCACCAAGCAAAGTTGCCTGTGGACCAAACTTTTTTTTCAGCATTTTTTTAAGAACATGATATGATTCTGCCCCTGCTTGAATTGCTTCTGCAAAAGAATTAAACTCAGTAGGCAATAGCATGTGTTCCTGAATATCATTTTCTTTCCCCGCATGCTTCCCGCCATTCATTACATTAAGCTGAGGATAAGGAAGCAAAAGTTCATTTCTTCCTGAAATTTTTGATAAATATTCATAAAGTTCCATATTCTCTTCAAGTGCTGATGCACGTGCAAAAGACATTGAAACACCAAGAATTGCATTCGCACCTAATTTGGATTTATTTTCAGTCCCGTCAAGTTCAATCAAAAAATTATCAAGTTCTTCTTGTGAAGAAAAATCTTTTCCTGAAATTTCTTTAGAAATTATTTCATTCACATTTTTAACCGCATTAAGAACTCCTTTGCCGGAAAATGCTTTTTCATTATCGCGCATTTCAAGAGCTTCATGTGTTCCTGTTGAAGCACCGCTTGGAACAATACTTGTAAATGTTTGTTTAGTAGAAACTAATTCTGCCTCTACAGTAGGATTTGCCCGTGAATCAAGAATCTGTCTTGCTTTAACTGAAACTATTTTAACCATGCAAGAAATGAAGAAAGAAGTATATTTATTCCTTATTATTCGAAAATAAAATCAAACACCCGGTTCTTTTTCTTGTGAAAGAACACTTTTTTTCACAAGACTGTCAATTTTTGTACCCTCAAAAAGCTCTAATTTTAATTTGTTAAAAATATAGTTTTCTAAAAAACGAATATCTGCTTTCGGAAATTTACCCAAAATTAACTTTGTGAAATCAGTTTCTTTTAATTTAACATAATTAATTCCTTTTATTTCTGCAGCCATTAATCTGTTTCTCTCGCTTAGGCTGTTTCTTACAATGACAAAATCTACTCCTGAAAAACGGGTTGTATAAAAAGCATCAAACCAAATATCGTGGCAAATAAGAACTGTTTCGTCGCGTGAAATTTTTCCTTCAGCAATTAAATCCATTATAAGCCGTTGTTTAAAATATTCATCTACAAACTCAGGGTCCTTGTCCAGACTTGCAAGATGACGCTCACGGTCAATTTCTTCTTTTGAATTAATATACTCTTGACTTACTAAAAAAATATTTTCTTTTTTGAAAAAATTATCAAGACCTGCTTCTTTTATTTTAGGCAAAGCTTTATCTTCATGCAAACCAGCGACAAGAAAAATTTCAATAAGCTCCTTTTTTTCAAGAGATTGTAAAAATAAAAGTAAATCATTAACAGATTTTTTGGAAACTTTAGAATTAACATTTCCCGAAACAAGCACATCATCCATTGTGAAAAATAATTTGCTCTTTTTTACACTTGATTCTGCAATTTTCATACAAATAATTGGGTAGAAAAGGTTTAAATGAAAGACATTAACCCCTAGCAAAAGATTAAATACAAAAAAAAGTATTTAATAAAATAATGAATCTAAAAGAATTTATTAGAAGACCTACCCCTGTAAGAATAGGGTTTTTTATAATACTAATTTTAATTGCTGTTTTCATGTGGAATAATTACAGTTCTTTTGAACAAATCCTGTGGAATGGAACTTTACACGAATTTGGGCAAGAGAAATTCGAAAACGAATATCACTCCGAAAATTATTATTCTGAAAAAGAAATCACTGAAGAAATAATAATCCAAGAATATGTAAAATCAAACAACAACTTAATATCAAATTTCTTTATGTCGGATATTGGACCCCTAATCTTTTATGTTTTAGCAGGCATTATTTCAGCAATTTATCTTGTAATACATTTACCAGCAGTATTCATTGTTTTTACAGGAATATTTGGTTTTATCAGTGAATTAGCACCAATTCTAAACATGCCATTATTTGTAGTTTTCCTAGTGTTTGATGCGGCATACTTATATTTTATCTCAGGCGTTATAACTGAAAAAATCACAAAATATAACCAAAAGAAAAAGTAAAGACACAAAGCGTTATTCTATTATAAACCTTAATCTTATAATATATCAGGTGGTTTTTTAATGAAAAATATGGCTTTTTTCACTGGTTCAAGCAACCCTGAATTAGGAGCAGAAGTTGCAAAATATCTTAAAGTTTCTCTTGGAAAAGTAGAACTCAAAAAATTTGCTGATGGCGAA
>CAYMWD010000075.1:0-5093 GCA_964394025.1 uncultured archaeon
ATTTTCTCCATAAGAACTTCTTCCTTGTGTTTCTCTTCCTCTAGAATCTCTTGGCGTTCTTCGATCATTGCTTTGTCTTTGCATATTATAATTCGAATTTCTTCTTGTTCCTTCAAATTCTTCTTCAGGAGTAAGCTTTTTTTTCAATGCTTGTAAAATTTCTTTTCTGGTTAATTCTTCAACTTCTTTGCCGTCTGGAGCTTTTGCAATATATTCTATATCTGCAATTTGAATTAACTTTTTAGCATTGAGTATTCCTCCTCTGTCTCCGTCGACAAAGAGAGTTATGTTCTTTTTTTTGCTCAAATCAACTATTGTTTTAGGAATATTTGATCCGTTCATTCCTATTACATTTCTGATTTGATTTTTTAACAGCACAAGAACATCTGCTCTTCCTTCAACAACAATTATTTCATCGCTTGAATCAATATCAGGTCCTGCTGGAAGTTTATCAGGGCCATAATTTATTATGTCTGCTGCTCTTGCATTTTCCCTGATTTCTTCAGTAAGTTCTTGTGTTTCAGGTGAGGATTTTTCCATCATTTTTTTGAGAAGCTCTTTTGCCCTGTTTTTAATTTCTTCTCTTTTGTCGTTTCTTGTATCATCCATGCTTATTATTTCAAATTTTGCTTCGCATGGCCCTACTTTATCGACACTTTCTATTCCTGCTGCAAGTAAACTTGTTTCAGCCATGTCCATTGAACTTGGGACTATTACGTCTCCTTTTGTTCTGCCCATTGCTGTAGTAAGTTCTATTTCTATTCTGCCAAGTTTTCCGTTTTTTTGAAGTTCTTTAAGATCCATTTCATCTCCAAGAAGTCCTTCGCTTTGTCCGAAAATAGCCCCGATTATATCTGGTTTTTCGACAATACCGTCAATCTCAAATTTGAGTTTTACTTCGTACTTGACAGCGTTTATGTATGTTTTTGCCATCTTTTTTCATCTCCGAATGTTATTTGGAAAATTAGCTTTCTAATGATTCAAAGAGAGATTCTAGTTCTTTTTTTGCAACATGGATGAAAACTTTTTTCTGCCTGCTTTTTGCACCTTGAATTAATATCACTTTTTTTTTAGTGAGTTTTTCAAGTTCTTTCACAAGTTCTTTGTTTGCATTTCCTTTTGTTGCTTTTTCTTTAAGCCTAACCTTAATTGAGTTTGTCCAAGGATTAATTTCCCGAACTTCAAACTTTGTGGAATTAGGAATCACTTCCAAATTCAGTTCAACACCATTTTCTTTCTCGAAAACAGCTTTCCCTAGTTTCATATTTCAAAACTCTAAAATCTCAATGTTTAATCATCAAAGCCTTTTTCCTTTGATAAAAGATAAATATATCCTATACATAATAGCCGTGCAAAGATATATAAAAGTCGCTTTTTTTTCTAAATTTTGCTCTGTTCTTTGATTTAATTTGTTTTTTTGCCTGTTTGGTTTAAATAACCCAATTTCTTATTTATTGCAATGACTCGTTACAATAAAGGGGCTTCTGCTGAACGTGAATTAATCAGGATTCTTTGGGGTAAAGGTTTTGCTGTTGCACGTACTGCTGGTTCGGGTAAAAATAAGCTTCCCATGCCTGATTTGATTTGTTTGGGAAAAGGCAGGGCAATTGTTTTTGAATGTAAAGCTTGGAAAGGTCAATATTTGAATATCATGGCTGAACAGATGCAAGAGCTGTTGAAATGGAATGAAATTGGAAATGCAGAGGTATTTGTTGCATGGAAGTTTCCCAATAAAGGGTGGTTTTTCATCAAACCTGAAGCTTTTAATAAGAACAAAAATTACTCAATTAAATTTGCTGACGCCCAAAAAAAAGGCGTTACTCTTGACGTTCTTCTTAAAGAGCAGTCTCAATTAAAGGTTTAAAAACCTCTCATAATACAATGTATTCAGATGCTTGAAATAGAATTAACCATTAATCAGCTTCAAAGGGCTTACGAAAAAGAAAAGAGCATCCTTAAGAGAATTCATTTAGAAACTGCTATTAAATCTCTTAAAGAGTTTGAAAAATTATCTTAATTTTTTTCGCATTCTTTTCTTATATTACTGTTGCAACAAATAGCATAGTTACTGCAATAAGTGCTGTGATTGTAAGTAATATTAATGAATCAATTGAACTTGGCTGATTAAGTAAAATTGTAATTTGATAAGCAGCACCTAATCCAAAAAGTAATCCCAATACCCATAAAATATTTGATATTATTCTATTTCTCCCGCTTATTCCTTTTACTTTCATTTCATCCATATCAACTTGAACATCTCTAACTGCTTCGCCTAATTCATTGAGTTTTACTTTTACTCTTTCATTCAATTCATTAACCTTGCCCATGTTACTTTGAATTTGTTCTTGAAAAGTTTTGCTCTGACCTGTAATATCTCTTTCATATTGTTTAAGATCACTTATTACTGCTTTTGTTAATTCTCCCCTCAAATCATCGCTTGAACTTAATGCTTCAGTTTGAATGAATTTTTTCATTTCAGGTTTTTCTTCATCTAATTCAGTTTTAACAATTTTTTTTATTTCGCCTTTAAGAAGTGAAAAAGTATCTGCTTGCCCTAGCAATAAAAGTTTTTTTGCTTTATCTGGACTAACTCCTAAGTCTTGTAATGTTTTAACAATTTTTTCTTCGCTTTCGCCTTCACGCACCATTTTGTCAATAATTTCAATTATACTTGTATCATTTTTATCTGGCATTATTCAACAACCACCGTTTGTTCTAATTCTTTTATACTATTTGAAATATTTACCTTAAAATAGATTGTGGTTTCACCTTGCATTATCGGAAGAAGTGAATAGTCCGTTATTTTACATTCTTCTGAATTTATTGTCACAATATTTGTTCTGCTTGGTTCTGAAAAAAATCTATTTTCATGAATTTCTTCAATTTTAATTTGTTGTTGTTCTGTTGAGTCGTTGCAAGTTTCAACATGGAATTCAAAATTTTTTCCAAAAAGAACATTGCTTGGTATATCTAAACTAACGCTCACATCTTTTTTAGTGCTTGTAGGGTTAACAAGAACCATTTTTTCGAAAGTTAAATGGAAAGGGCTTTTTACAATAAGCACAATTTGGTTTGAATCTATCCCTTCAAATTCAACAAGTTTTTTTTCACCTGGTTTAAGCGTATCTATTTTTTCAAGAAATTCTGCATTTTCAATTTGTTCATTTTCTTTGTAAAAAATTGAAATATTATTTATTTCTCGGTTTGTTGTATTTTCCAAAAAAACCTGTTTTAAATTTGCATTAACATCAACATTTTCAGTTATTTCAAGCCCTGTGTTGAACATGAAAAGATATACAAGCAATACTGCAAAAATAAGGTATATGAACAGAAAAACCATTCTTGATTTTTTTGCATTTTCTGAAATCATGTTTTATTTTTGTTTTAATTATTTATAATCCTATTTTTCAACCGTTGCGCCGGTTGAACATGCTTTCTTATCTTCGTTTGGACTCGATAAGCCTTTTATAAGTTATAATCCTATTTTTCCTGTTTGAAAATCATTTATTAGTATTCTTGCACCAGCATTCATGTCTGGTCTTCCGCCGCTTAGCATTTTTCGTCTTTTTAGTGCAACTTGCTCTACAAGTTCTTCGCCATCATCTGCTTTTACTTTGTAATGTTTTTCGACTCCTTCTTTGTTGCTTTCTATAAGAACCTGTCCTATTTGGACTCCTGTGCTTTCAATATCTTTTATTTGTTCAGGGTTTTTTGCACTTAACAAAGCCATGAGTGTATCATCATATTCATTCAATGGAATAACTCCTGGCGAATCCACCAACATTATTTTACTGCTAATTCTAACAAACTGTATTCCTTTTGTAAATCCTGCTCTTGAAGCAACAGGTGCACTTTTTTTTCCTTTGAGCATATTCAATACACTGCTTTTTCCGGTGTTGGGGTATCCTGCGATTGCGACTTTTGAATCTTTATTGCCTAAAGTTTTTCCAATTGCTTCTTTTAATTTTAATGTGCCCATTTTCTTTTTTGCTGAAACAAAAACACAAGGAAGATTAATTTCGTTTTTTTCAAAATCTGCTTTTCTTTTTGAAATCAAATCTGATTTGTTAAGAACAATAATAATCGGTTTTCCTTTTGATTGTGCAATTCTTTCTAGTTCCCAGTTTCTGCTTTTTTTCGGAAATCTTGCATCAACCACTTCTAAAAGCAAGTCTGATTCTTTTACCATTTGTTTTACTTTGCCCCAATAACCAATTTTCATTTTTATCACTTCAGTGTTTCAGTAAATATTCTAGCAGCAGCATTGAATAAGAAGATGCCTGCAAAAACAAGCGAACCAATAATAAGAATTATGTGCATTGGGTGAATTTTTATGAGAAAATCAGGGTCAAAAAATCCGGTTAAAAGTCCTTCAAAATATGTAATAGCAGCAAGGCTTGCAATTAATGCTAAAAATCCTGCGCCGGCATAAAACAGTTTTTGATTAAACGAACTCATTTAAATCAAAGTAATTTTAGATCTTTTGTATATTTATTAAGTTCACTTTCCGGCGCTGGCCCTACCCCTACTGCAGTAGCTTCTCCCGGAGTTAATTGTGTTCTTCCTGCATCTTTGATTAATGCGCACGGAAACAAATTTTTTAATCTTTCAAACCATTCAAGTAATTCTTGTTTTGAATTAACTTTTACAACAATTTTTGCTTGTCCTCTTGTTTTCCACTCATCGACCCAACTGGGTTCTTTTTTTAGTGTTTTTTCATAAGCTTCAAGGGAAGCGTGCGATGCCTGAGCAGCTATTTTTCCTTTTCCCATCCCAAGGTCTGCCCGAATAATTATAATTTGTTTGAATTCCATTGCATAATTCAGTGCAAAATTGAATTTAATTCTTTGCAAAACGCGAAAAGTTAATTAATCCCAAAAATCATTGGTATTGTATGAAATATTTGATTTTAATTGCAGTTATTTTATTTTTTGTCTGCGGTTGTTCAGAACCAGCAACAGTAGACTTTTCTTCTTTTTTAGAGCAATCTTGTGATGCAGTAAATGAATGTCCTGATGGTTATTCTTGTGCAGTTTTTTCAGGAATTGATTCTTCTCTAACAAGCGGGTCTTGTTATTCTTCAGCAGAAATGC
>CAYMWD010000076.1:0-4858 GCA_964394025.1 uncultured archaeon
TCGTTAAGACAATGCATCGGATATATCTGTTTAATATTTCTTTTTTTAAAAAATACAATTGTTTTATCTATTTGATTTTTGTCAAATAAATGAAAACCGCCTATTACTGCAAGTACTCTACTATCATTACACACTTCAATAGCCTGCATTATTATATTACATACCCCTGAATGAGAACAACCAGTTAAAATAACAAGACCATGGCGGGTCTTAAATACAATTGCAGAATCATCTTTTACAAAATCAGGAGCCTTATTAGCTAAATACCCTATACTTTGATTCTTTTCAAAATCTGTTTTGCGTGGAATTTCCCCTAAAAAGACTGCTTTTTTAGGAATAAACCAATAAGGATTTGCAACAAGAGTAAGTTTTGTTTTTTCTTTAATTTCTTTAGTAGAAAATGGTGAACCTATATCACCTTCGCCTTCAAAAAATTTTTTTTCAAAACAACAAGGGTGTGCAATTACTTCTTTTACTTTAGAAATATCAAAATATTTCAAACCAATTGTATGATCTAAATGCCCATGGCTAAATAAAAGATAATCCATAAAATTCAATTCAATTTTTGCTTTTTTTGCATTTAAAATAAAATCATTAGAATAAGAAATATCAAAAAGAATTTTTTTAGAAAAAAATTTGATAAATAAACAAAAGCCAGATTCTGGTTCTGAAAACAAATTTAGTTCATTATGAAGGACAGTTACTTCCATTAAAACCATTACTCTAAAGGAGCTTCTGCAGTGTCAGAACAAGCATTTGCTGCATGGCTTTCATCAAACTCAGCTAAGAAATCATCTAATATTGCCTGTTCATTCCACAACAAACCTACTGTTTCTGGTTGACCTGATAGTTTGGTTCCAAATTGAATACACATTCTGTTTTCTTCAATCAAATCAAGGAATTCAGATAATGTTTGTGGTGCACCTGAAGGATCATCAAAATTATACTCTTGATTTCTACCAACTGTATTATACCCTGATACCATTCCACCTGCATCAAGAGTTGCAACATAAATATTACCTTCGCCTTCTTTTCCTGCAACAGGTCTACACGCATTAATTATTGATGCTTCTTCTTCAAACACAGGAGTATAGAAAATTGTTTGCAAGTATATTTTTGCATCATCAGAAATTTCGCCTGATTCCATAAAACCATATATTGAACTTGATGTACCGCTTGGTTCACAAAATTTATTATCAGGACCATACTTTGAATCCCAATCAATAAATTTAGGAAGATAATTAATTTCAGTAACAGGGTCACTGCAAATTGTTTCTCCCTCTGTTTCAAAAGCAAGTTCAGTAAGTCTTGTTAGATTTCCACCAGCATCAACACCCGAACTTCTAGTATTAAGTGCATAACCTGCACCAATAACACCTTGTTCATTTATTGCTTCTACAAGAGCAGGTATTGGTGTTGAAGGAATGAAATTCAAATCGTATGTTCCTGCGCCAGCATCTGATTCATTAATGAACATTACTTGTCCAGCATTTTCAGATGTTGCTGCTTCAAAAGTATCCAAAAAATTCAAATTAATCATATTTAGAGGAGCAGCATCAACAGCAGTATTTGATGATTTCAAAAATACTCCTGCAGTACCGTCACCAACACAATCAAGACAAATGTTTATGTGGTCATTTGCAGTAGGTGCAAAGAACCCTACACCATAATCAACTCTATGAAGAACACTACTATTTCCTTCTAAAGTTTCACCTAACTTACCATCTATAGGCAAATAATAAAGCAAATTTTTTCTGATATCTGCTTGTTTTATGAAGTGAACATTAATATCTGCAAGAGGTTCGCCATGGTCATCAAAAAATTCCCATTCTCTTCCAGTAGTAAAATTAAAATTTACTGATACAAGATATTTTCCAGGAGTTGCAAGAACATTAGTTAATCCAAGTGCTTTATCATCTTCATTTATATTGAAAGCAAATCTGTCTTCATCAGTAAAATATCTTTCCCAACCATAATTTGAAGCATCCCATTGATAATTAATTTCGTCATTAAAAAATGGATTTTTAAAATAGTTATCAAAATCATTCATAAAATCTTCTGAAAAACCATCCCTCATTAAGTATGCTGAAAAAGGCTGTACCGCCAAAGCAGCTGCATCAAAATTTCCATCATTAGCATTAATTCTTGCAAGTTCGAGTTTTTTCATTAACATTATTGTAAATTGAGTTGAATCACAAACAGAATAATTATCTCCTGTGCATTCATTAATAGCTACTTTTGAGGGCCCCCATTCATAATGTATTCTAGGGCTTTCACCGCTTGAACCAATTACATCTCCACCCATAGCAAGACAAATTCCAAGCTGACCAGGGTTGAATTCAAGCAAATATTTTTCTTTGTCAATCCAAAGAAGATTAATTTCTGATTCAATTCCATCCACTGCAATCATTTGCCCTGCACTTGAAGTTGCATTAACTGAAGAACCATCAGCATTTGAAGACATGAAAACAGTACTAACTCCATCAGAAACATATTGAGCATATTGTTCACCGCCAACAACAGGAACATTGTTGAACTTTACATTCCAAAGAGAATAAACCGGAGTACTTGCAGTAGGGCTTGAAAATGACGGGAAAGTTCCGCTTGATTCTGAAACAAGAACAGATACTCCATCAGCACCATTAATAGTGTAAGAACTTTCACCTTTTGCTGCATTAAGAACTGCTTGTCCAGGAGCATCACCAACACCTGTTGAAGCACCAAGACTTGCATCAAGAAGCAAATCAGTCACTCTTTCAGTTCCAAAAGGATTTGTAAGTAAATCATATTCATCATAATCTCTTCC
Source organism: uncultured archaeon (assembly GCA_964394025.1). GTDB lineage: Archaea > Iainarchaeota > Iainarchaeia > Iainarchaeales > Iainarchaeaceae > PCWY01. The sequence goes on from CAYMWD010000076.1 coordinate 2,807, forward strand.
AACAACTGCAAAATCACTGTTATAATGACCTTCGATTCCAACATACCCTTCAATCAAATAAGAATATGTTCCTGCATCTGCTACAACAAATGGTTCAAGTCCTTTCTCAGCATACCCATCAGAAGGAGAACCGCGATTGTTGTGAAGAAGCTCTCCAACATTATCACAATCAGAAATATTATGGAAACCTGCACTTGCTACTTCATTTCCGCTTGGGTCTGAAATATAAATTGTGAATACAGGGTCATCCCCTTCATCATAAATTCCAGGAACAGACCAGCTTGCATCAACTGAAGGAGAATCTGTACAAGTTTGTACATATAATGTATTACCTATATCTGAAGCAGGCACAGTAAAAGTTCCCTCTTTTTTGTAAGGATCAATAGCAACAGCCCTTAAATCAAATGAAATACCCTGATCAACAAAACTAAACTCAGTGCTCGAACCTCTAATAGGTCCAAGTTTGTAAATATCCTGATAACTAATAGCAAGGATAATATTATCTAAATCCGGAGAAACTGAAGAAATATCACTTGCATCAATATCAATTCTCTGATTCAGATAAACTGTTTGACCTGCACGTACAATCATGCTTCCATTAAAATCAACAGTACATGCAGTAACTTTTTCACAACCCAAAGAACTTACCGAATAAATGTTCGCATCAACCGAACCAGAATTATTTATTTCCCAAACAATAGATCTTGGATTTCCTTCAGCATCAAAATTACCATAAATACTTTTTTCAGCACCAACAAATGCGCCAGGTCTTGCAGTGTTAATATCAAGCTGTGCAAAAGCAGTAGCTATTTCAAGTTTATGGGCTATTGCCCATTCTTCATTATTTATTTTTGTAGCATACTCTATTTCAAGATTTTTTTCATCAGGGCCATTAAATGTGTGTACATTAAAACTTGTTTGTGTTCCCTTATGAACTGTTCCGCCTTCACAAGCTTCATGACCTGTATCAATAATACCATTATTTGAAAGTTGTTCACGATTTTCATCAGTAATTTCCATTGCTCTTACTGAAGCAATTCCACTTCCTCTTGCACCATCAACACACCGGCTTATAAAAGTACTAATGTTTGTTACTTTCAAAGTTGTTCCTGGTGCAACAATATAAAAATTATTTCTGTCAGGCATTACAATATAATTTCCATCAAATTCAATATTCATTGCCCCTGTAGGAGGGGTTTCAAATTTGATGCAGTGAGAACCAGGTGCAAAAACATAAGCACCTATAATAATCAAAAATACCAAAACAGTTGCAATGTAAAATTTACTCATCGTCAAAACCCTCCAAATCGCCATTTCCTGATTCTTTCATTTTAACATAAACAAATACAACAAGCAATATTGAAGCTAATATAATCAATGCAATAAAAATACTTAAAGGAAGTCTGTCCTCTTGTTCAACAGGGCCATCAGTTATAGTTATTGGGTCAGCAGTAATACATGAACCCATACAGCAAATTCCTTTTTCCGCAGAATTAATTTCTGTTCCGTTACATTCCTGTGCACCTGAACAAATTATCCCGCCTAACTCATTGCATGAAGGAATTGATTTAACTGTAAAATCTAAAACTTTGTTAATCTGAGTTTTGTTTTTAAAATCATTAACAAGAAGCTCATATTTTATTTCATCTACTCTTATTGAATCATTAAAACAATTATTTTGATTTATTGTAGAATCTCTCAAAACAATTCCAGAATCTTTTTCTCTTAGAATAAGTCGAGCATTAATAGAATCAGGCTCTTCTTTTGGAGTGTAACCGCAAACATTAATCAACAAATTTCCCGAAGCCGAATCATAAGTAGTATTGAGTTCTATTTTCCCATAAGTTGGATAATAGCCTCTATCAAGAGATTCTACTTTGAAACAGTACTCATCCATTATTTTTGAATTTTTTGTTACTGATGCACAAACATTAAAATTACCAGAATTCACTTCAGGTGTAAAAGCATATTCAAAAGATTTTTCATCTTCATCTGATGCAAAAAGGGAAATTTTTTCAATTTTTTCGAAAACTTTTGAACCGTTATTTTCAA
>CAYMWD010000077.1:0-4797 GCA_964394025.1 uncultured archaeon
AGCGAAGAAGCTGGACAAAGTGTCCAGTCAACAAAACAAGGTTTTTTTGACAAAGCACAACAACAAAGAGATAAAATATTTGGAGAAAGCACTGGAACTTCGTTATTATTTTCAGATGATTTTAGTGACTCTGGATTTACAAGTACAAATTGGAGTTCTGGAGCTGGATCATAGAGTGTTTCAGGAGGAGAACTACTTCAAACAGGATTAAGTGGAATAACAAGATATTACACAAAAATTAATGCAACCGATTACTCAATTGAAGTTGATTGCAAAAGCACTTCTGCAACAGGAGAGTTAAAAGTACTTTTTAGTGATGCTGATGCTGGCGAAACAAAAAGACTTGATCTTTTTTTTTATTCCTATAACCATAATACTGCAAGATTAACTTTTGCAGGGCAACTACCAAATACTTCGTTTAATTTTATTCCTAACACAAATTACCATGTAAAAATAGATGTTTTAAGTTCACAAAATAAAGTAACAACTTATATTAATGGAGTAAAAGCTCACGAAGTTACTGCAAGTTTTACCTCAGATGGTTTTGTAGCATTAGGCACTTACACCAATGGAACTGCACATTTTGACAATTTTTCGGTTACAGAAATCAGCTAATTTTAATATTGTACAATTCAGAAAAACCCTTCAAAAAAAGATGAATGTCTTCAGAATCAACTAAAATATTTGAAAAATTTGTTTCTGAAACATGAGCAGAAGTGATTTTTCCAACATCTTCAATAACTGATGCTGAAATACATTCAACAGCAAATGCAATATCGGAACCTCTAAATTCTGGGGAAGATACAATTGTTTTTGGAATTTCAGAAAGAAGAAATGAAAGTTCTTTTTTAAGTTGTTTTAAATAAAGAAAAGCTGGCTTTGAAGAAAGAACCTGCTGAAAAAATAAACCAGAAGACGCAACTGCAGATTTATTCTCATTTTCAAGCAAAACAGAAATTGAATCAATATTATTTTTAGCAGAATTAATTATGGTTGAAAGAGCACTTTCATTTTCAATACAAGTCCACTTGAGAGAACTAGTTGCAACGATTTTTGCAACCTTTTCTTTTTCAAGTTTTTTAGCATCAGCAAAAAGAATTGACGCTTCTTGATTTCTTGAAAATGGACCAACAGGGAAAAAATTGTAAAAATATTCTTTCTTTCTTTGTTCACGCGATTGCTTAAAATCATTTTTTTGATGGAATTCTTCAGCCCATTTTTGAGAAACTGAATTAAAAAAGAAACCCTCTCGTTCAAATTTAACAATTACTTCACTTGAAGAGATAATATTCTTAGAATTAATAGAAGCAGGAATACAACAACTGCAATTAATTGATTCAAAACCAATATTGTTGAATGGTTTTGCACAAACTATTGAAATCACTTTTGAAAAATCAAGTTCAGCTTTTCCCCAAAAATGCTTCTGGTTTATTTTTGTTTGTTCATTTAAATAGAGAATCGGAACAGAACTAGCGAATAAAATATTTTCAATGAAAATTTTTGAATGGTTTTTATCACATTCACTTAAAATTAAAGGGACTTTGAGAATTTTAGAACTTGTAATTCCTTCAATAAGTTCTTTTGAAAGTGATTTGTTTGAACTTGAAAGATCACTCACTGTTTTTTCAAGAGAATCTGAAAAATAGTGCAAATTAACATCAGGAAAACTGAAAGACTCAATTTTTTCAGGTTCGTTTGATTCAAAAATAAAAGAATCAAAATAACTCCAATTAGAATCGATTAGAAATTGTCTTTCAGGTTCAACTAAATTATGGTGTTTCTTGAAAAAATGTGAAAAAATGTTATTGATTTTTTTTAAATCATTAAAAGTCGCTCCAAATACAGTAAGAACAGTATCTGAAAAATCTAATTTAAGGCGTTTTAAATCAGAAAGAGAAATTAATTCTTCAAAATGTTTTTTTGGGACCCCTTTAATATCAAAATAGGCTCTTGGGAAAAAATGACGCCTTATCGTTTTTTTTTCATTTTTATTAGAAAATTCGACAATTACTTGTCTCTTGTCTGCGACGTAAGTTACGCGCGTTAGAAACAACGCATTATTGGGAGTCATGTAGAACTCTTAAATTTTTAGTTTAAAAAGAACTTGAAGGGGAGTAGATTGCCGATGCAGAATAGTTTAAAATGGATTTATACGATATATGAAAAGTGCATAAATAAAAAGAAGAATTATTCCTGCAAATCTTGCAATGCATAAATTTTGATAAATAAAAACCATCAATATTAAAGTTACTGCAATCATAAAAAGAAACGGAAAAAACATTGCTGAAACGGAGAAAGAAACGGGTGCAAATAAGGATGCCGAGCCTATTACCAAAAGAATATTCGAAATGTTGGACCCTATTATGTTTCCTACAAGTATTTCATGGAACCCTTTTTTTGCAGAAGAAATTGAAACCCCTAATTCAGGCAAAGATGTTCCAATTGCAACAAAAACTAACCCAACAAATGATTCAGGAATTCCAATTAATAGTGCTGCTCCTATTGCTCCATCAATAAGTATTTTTGCGCCAAAAACAATTCCTGCCCCTGCAATAATTATAACTGCAGATTCTTTTGCAATTGATGCAAAAAGTTTTTCTTTGTACATTTCTTTTGCTTCTTTTTTTTCACTGGTGTCAATTTTTTCACCAAATTCTTTTTTGAAAGACGCAGTATGAAGTGAAAGTATTTTTTTGTAAGTAGCAGGGTTAATTCCTGCCTTCATTATCTCAATATAATTTTGTAAATTGAAAACTTCGAATTTTTTTGTTCCAAAAAAAGCATTTAGATAATTGTCAAAATCAAAAAGGAAAGAAAACTTTTTTGCAACCCCTATAAGGAAAATCATGTAAAAGAAAAACCCAAAAAGGAAAATCAACCCCTCTGAAAAAGAAATTATACCATCAACTGAAAAATAAAAGAAAAGAAGAGAAACCATGAACATCATGAATACATCTTTTTCAAGAACTCTTTTTTTCACAATTAACCCGGAAGAAAATAATGCTGAAAAACCAAGAATTAATGCAATATTAGAAATGTTGCTTCCAATTACTGTTCCTACTGCAAGTTCAGGAGAACCATTTAGTACCGCCATTATTGAAGCCGCCATTTCAGGCAAAGATGTTCCAATTGCAACAATAGTAAGACCAATTATAAATGGACTAATTCCAAGAATTGATGCTATTTTTGCAGCTGATTCTACAAAATAATCCGAACCTTTAACAAGAAGTATAAGTCCAAAAATAAACATTACAATAAACTCTAAGAGCATGGAAAAAACAAGAGCAAATTTGTTAATAATCCTTACTTTTCAGCTAAAGAAGGTCTTCTACTTCTTTTATGGATTCTTCTTTAAGCTCTTCAAAGTCAATGGATGCTTGCTCAAGAGATTTTTCATGCATTGATTCTTGCGAAGTTCTTTTTCTTACTTTAAAAAAAACAGGGTAATTTACTGCTTCTCCAACAATAAGAGCCTCTCCAGTCCTCATAGAAGTAATCATGTCCAAAGAACGCCTATCAAGCCCTTCGCTTGTTTTTCCAATATGGTCAAGATCATAAGGATTAGTAACACGAAGAATAATATGCGTGTTCGCTTGTGAAAGAACCGTTGTTGAAAGATTAATTGGTCTTTGAGAAATCAAACAAATTGATGCCCCAAACTTTCTGCCTTCACGCGCAATAGTTTCAAGAATACCCCTGCTAATTGCACCTTCTTTAGATGTTCCTTCAGGAGCAAACTGATGAGCCTCTTCTATTACCATTGAAAAAGGTGGCACTTTTTTGTTCCTCCTTTCTGAAAAAAGTTTTCTTGCAAAATAAGCCACAATAATTTGTTTCTTTTTCATGTCAATAACATCACTCAAATCAACAATAGTTAGTTGGCCAGGTTTTATTAAATCAGAAATACTTGGGTTGTCTGTTTTTCCAAAAAGATTAAGTTGTTCAAGTGTAAGAATCCACCCAAACAAAGCCTGTTTTGTTGATTCTTTAATATCTTCATTTTTCATTAATTCTGTTTTAACCGCATTAAAATCAAATGGGCCAAGACCGTCTTTCATTTCCGCTTTAAGCTTATTCAATATTTTTGCAATATCTCGTTTTTGGGGCGCTGATAAACCGGGCAAAATTGTTGAAATCATACCAACAGATAATTTTGGAACGCCAATTTGAATTTCAGAAGCTTTTACAAATTTGGTTTTAGAAGAAAAATCAGTATGTGCTTTATCAGAAACCGGTTCGGCAAAATTTCTATATTCGCCATGAGCATCCATTACAATAACACCTAACCTGCCTTGTTCTTTTGTTCTGCTTAAAAGTTCTTCAAATAAAACAGAAACCAAATAACTTTTTCCTGCACCGCTCATAGCAAGAATAGCCAAATGTTTTTGGAATAACCTTGAAAGATTTAATTTTACATGAACGCCGTGATATTCAATTTCGCCAAGCATTAAACCTTTTTCCAAATCAAGCCCAAGGAATTTTTCAAGCGTTTCTTTTTCGGCAATTCTGACTTTTGTACCTGGAGAAGGAGGAAAACTTGAACGCTTAATCATTCCATTTTTAAAAACACCAAGAGGCCTAGTTTTTGCAACAAGATACTCCCACTCCCCAGCAGGAAATTGTTCAAAAATTTTTCTGCCTGAAGATTCAAATTCTTTAACCGATTCAACTCTTTCAAAATAACGGTTTGTTTTAATCACATCAGTAACAAGGCAAACCATTGAACCTTCACTGTAATCAAGTTCAACAAACTGACCCCTATGTAATGTTCCAGTATAAACTACAACATCAAGAGCA
>CAYMWD010000078.1:0-4779 GCA_964394025.1 uncultured archaeon
ACTTAATATATAAAACTTGCGCAGAGAAATTAACAGCCTCTAGAAGCATTCCAAGAGCCTGATAAAGAATCTGATTCCCACGAACCTGAAACATTATCCCCTAAAACAGATCCTTTGAAAGAATATGATTTTTCAGAATTATTAAAAGAAAAATTAAGAGCGTTTCCCTCGATTGAACCAATAACTGAACTTCCTTTACCAAAAGCTTGAATGTTTCCAAAAAGAACACCTGCTTCAGACTGATTTATATTTACAGTAAAAGTGCTCAAAGACGTTCCTTGCGATTCAAAAGAACCTTTCCAACAGCCAGTTACTCCACGAATCTGCTGAGTATTTACAGTATCAGTTTGTGGTTCAGCACACCCAAAAAGTAAAAATAATGCTATAAATGTCAAAATTAATGCTTTTTGCATGTCCAATAATAGGCAAAGGAGATATTTAATTATTTTGATTAAAATTAATCCAAATTAGAACATTTATAATAGTTTCATAATCAAAAATCATTACAAGCAAATATTTTCTTTTTTTGAATAAAGAAAGTACCAATAGTTTTTCTTTTGGTCAAGGTTTTCTTTTTTCGAAAAAAAGAAAAGCTTGGGCCAGTGGTCTAGTGGTTAGGATACCTCGTTTACACCGAGGGGATCGGAGGTTCGAGTCCTCCTTGGCCCATCACTTTTTTTTACTTTAATTTTTAATTTTATTTTACTGTTTTTTGTGTTTTTGATAATCGCGTACAATTAAATAATTAAAAGAATTAATTCTAAACATGAAAAAATTTGCAAGTATTATGATTCTGATTTTATTTTCAATTTTTGCACACGCTTACGATTTTTCACCAACTAATGTAAAAGAAATGGATATTACCATTGAAACAAAAGTTTTAGGAAATTTTTCAGGAGTTGTAACAAAAGGAGATAAACTTGAAATTAAATTTCTTTCAATACCAGAATATGAAAGTCAAACCCTTGTTTATTTGCAAGAGTTCATGAAAATTGGAGATAAAATAATTACACCTGAACATGAAACTCAAGAAGGAATTTATTACGCGGTTTATAAAATTGAAAATCTTTATGAATTTGCAAGCACGCCTGAATTTGTTATTGAAAGAAATGCAAGAATAAGAAAAAATGCAGAAATAGGAATTAATAAAGATTATAATCTTTCAAATTTAATAATTGGTTTTGACGAATTTTTAGAACAAACTGATTACATGGAAGTTGATGATCAGGAATTAAGAAGTAAAACTAATTTAGAATTCACTTCTGATTCAGAATTAGAAATAATACGAAGTGTTTCTGAATGGGTGAACAATAATATAGATTATGATTTTGAAAATTATTACAATGGAGTATGGAGTGCAAAAGAAACATACAATTCAAGAGCAGGGGTATGCGATGAATTTGCAAACTTAACTGGTGCTTTTTTGAGGATAAAGGGAATTCCTGTAAAGTATGTTTCTGGGACAAGTTTTGATGGAGAACGCTTTGGGTTACATGGTTGGATTGAAGCATATCTCCCAGAAACCGGTTGGATTGGAGTGGATAGTACTTACGGCGAAGCAGGGTATGTTGATGGTGCACATTTTATTATTGCAAAAACTATTGATGCAAACAAAGCAGTTGATTTTATTGCAAAAACAACCAGCAGAAAACCAATACAACTTAGCTCTGAGCTTCAACTACCTGAAATTAAAATTAATTCAGTAAAATTTTTTGAAAATCTTCTTGAAACTAAAATTTACAAACCATCAAAAGTGCAACCAAATGAATTTTTCCAAATTTCAGCAGAACTAAAAAATATTTCAGGAAAAAATGCTATTTTTCCAGTTGAACTTTTAGTGCACGAAGATTTTCAAGTTGTTGATTCCGCAAGATTAGTGTATCTTAAAGATAATGAAAAAAAAGAAATATTTTGGGATGTTAAATCACCGTCGAAAGAATTTGAATCGATGATTTATAATTATGGGATGGCTGTAATGGTTCCTGATGGAAATATTTCTGATGTTATTACCCTTATCCCTAAAGCAGGGTCTGAAAAAGAATCAGCAGTGATAATCAAAGACATAAGCCCTTTTGTGTCTGAGAATGAACTTGAAATTAAAATTCATTTTAAAAATCTTGGAGAAAAAAAAGGAACTGCAACAATAGAATCTTTTTTTGATGGAATTTCTGTTACTAACGGAGAAACTGAAATAGACGGGTTGGCTGAAAAAATCTATAATCTTAAAATAAATGAGATAAGAAGCGGCACTGTTACTTTGAAAATTATTACTGATAAAGAAACTGTTGTTGAAATTAATATTCCTGAAAAAATAGAAACCCAAGAATTAGAGGTTATTGAAATAGAACCAGAAACCCAAAAAGAACCTGAAACGAACAATAATACAGTTCAAATACCATTATTTACTGATGAAGAGCTTCTTTTGAGCATTACGGGAGCTCTACTGGTTATTTCACTTCTTCTTATTGTAATCTTGAAAATGAAATGAATCTTAAAAGCATTTGCATAGGGAATTTCTTAGATTATTTTCTTTTTCAAAAAGAAAAGTAATTTTTTCCAAAAAGACGGTTTTCTTTCTTTTTGGTCAAGATTTTTCTTTCTTTGAAAAAGAAAGAAAAATATTGCGACTATGGTCTAATGGCTATGATTGGGCCTTGCCAAGGCTCAGACCCGGGTTCGACTCCCGGTGGTCGCAAATAACTTTTTTTTATACAAATTCTTATTTACTTTAAAATACCTAATTTTCAAATGCCTTATTTTGTTTATCTTGTTGAATGCAGAGATAAAAGTTATTACTGTGGTTATACAAGTGATTTAAAAAAAAGAATTGAAACTCACAACAAAGGAACTGGCGCAAAATACACTTCAAAAAGAAGGCCGGTTAGATTGATTTATAATGAAAAATTTGAAACGCGAAGCGACGCAATGAAACGTGAACATCAAATAAAAAAATTTTCACGAAAAGAAAAAGAAAAACTTGTTTCAGACAATTAATTCTGCTAGTTCTTCAAAAGTCATTGAAATGGTTCCTTGTTCAGAAACAATTGTACATGACCCGTTTATTTTGTAGCATTCAACACTCAAATCATGCAGACCATCCAATGCAGAAACCTCACAAGAATAAGATTTCAAAGAAGATGTTTCCGAAGCAATACACGTGCAAGAACTTATTACCCATGAAAGATCTCCTGCTGATTTTTTTGCTTCATTAAAACAGTTAACCTCAACAATTTCTTTTGTTATTTTATTCCACAAATCAGAATAATCCTGAACAACAGGCTCATTGGAAACTATGGGAATAAGTGTAGAAGATGAATCATCAATTGCAGAATTGTCAACAACAGGGTCAGAAATAGAAAATAAAAAAAAACCTAAAATAACAGTTAGTAAAAAAAGCAGAAATACTAGAAGAACTACGATTCCTAAAAATAAGAAACCTATTTTTACTGCGCCTTCAATTTTTTCCATAAAACATCTTCCACTTTTTCAGCAACTTTGTTTATTGTTTCCTCTGCATTGATAAAATAAATTTCTTCATCAGAAAAAGTTTTTTTCAGCGAAAGAAAACCAGCTCTTACTTTTTCAAGAAAATCTTTTTGTTCAAACGTTTCCTTAAAATTTCTTCTTGAAACTCTTTCAAGAGCAACATCAACACTAAGGTCAAGAATAAAAGTTACATCAGGAACAATAATCCCTTTATGAAGTTCATGAATTTTTTCAATATGAATCCCTTGCATTGTTTGATAAACAAAAGTGCTATGCTTAAAACGATCACAAAGAATAATTTTTCCTTTATTCAAAGCAGGAATTATTTTTTTTTCGACATGTTTTTTTCTGTCTTCAACATACAAATTAAGAAGTTCTTCAGCATTGCTTTCAGGAGAAGCACCTGAATTAAGAAGTTCGCGAATTTTTTTCCCTGATTCACTGTTTGTAGGTTCGGCAGTAACAACAATATCATTTTCAGGAATTCCTTTATTTATAAGAAATCGTCTTACTTCTGAAATAATTGTTCCTTTTCCAGAACCGTCAATCCCGTCAAACACAACAAACAAGCCATTCATACAATAAAAAACAAGAATAAAGATTATTTAAGATAAAGCATCAAAGAGCATTGATTTTAAAATATTCCTAAGGAGAAATTAATCTAGAAACAAAGGAAAATAGCTTTTCTTTTGATTGGGCTTTTCTTTTTTCGAAAAAAAAGAAAAGGTCACGCATCTGTAGTGTAATGGTAGCATTAGAGCCTTCCAAGCTCTCAGTCGGGGTTCAAATCCCCGCGGATGCATTTTCTGATTTTTTCAAAATAACTAACTATTTATTCTTTTAATTCATTATTTAATCATGAAACAGAATGCATCACAGCAAATTGCACTTGAAAGAATTTACCGGCTTTTTGAGCTTGCTGAAAAAGAGATTGAAAAAAATCCTGAACGAAGCAAAAGATATGTTGAAATTGCATTAGAACTTCAAAAAAAACACCGCATTAGATGGCCAACTGAATTAAAAACAAAATTTTGCAAAAAATGCAAAACAATTTTTTCAGGAAAAAATTTTGAAAAAACAAAAAAAGGAACAATAATTGTAATTAAATGTCTTGAATGCGGCAATGAAAGAAAAACAGGAACTAAAAAAAACATAAAGTAAAAAAAAGGAAAAACAATATTATACAGGCATTAAAAATGGAAAAAGCACAAGGAGCACTTGAATACTTATTACTAGTTGGCGGAGCAGTACTCATAGCTGTAATTATTCTTTCGATGATTCTTGGATTAGGCG
>CAYMWD010000079.1:0-4764 GCA_964394025.1 uncultured archaeon
GCGCAGACCTTTCAACTCAAGATAAAAAAATAAACTGTACAATAGATCTTGCAGACCAAGGGCTTTTGAATGAAAGCATTTGTTTGTCTCTTGAAAAGCAAGGTTTAGAAAAACAAGAGTGTTTTGATTTTGTTGCAACAATGAAAATTGCAGCTTGCTCTAGAAAAGAAAATACAACTCCTGTTGGATGCTTTATCAGAGAAATTCAAAAAGGCAAGATAAGTGAAAACTATTGTTCAAAACTAGGCAGAGAAAATCAAAGAACCTTATGTGAACTGGCTTTTGAACAAAAAATATTCGATTATCAATTCAACAGAAATTTTCCTTTTATTGTTTCATTGCTTGTTTTTGTAATTGTTCTTGGTTTAGGGATTTTTTATTTCAAGAAAAAAAACAAAAAAACCAAAAACCAAAAAGCACAATCTTCAATTGAATATTTAATTATTCTTGGCGGAGCAATGAGTGTAGCGTTAATTGTTCTTGGGATGTTAATTTCAGTAGTTGAAGATACAGGCAATACAACCACACAAAATACAAGTTATTTATTTGACTTAATTGAAAGCAGAGCACCTTACAATTACAATCCTGATGAACCCCCAATTAATAATTTGTCAAATCACCCTAAAATAGCTTGGAGTGGAGGGACACGTGAAAATGAAGATTTTATTTATTTGCAAGAACTGAACATCAAAAAAGCAGAAACCAATGCAAATTGGGGTTCAATTGAAACTCAAAAGGAAAATTATAATTTTTCAGATTTACATCAAACTGTTTCAGGTCTAAAAGTAGCAGGAGTAACTGAAATATGTCTTGCAATATATCCTGATAATGACCTTTACATCGATGTTATACAAAGCGGAAAAACAATTCCTCAAAATCCTTATCAGTGGAGTTCATATAAAAATTTTCTCAATGCACTTGTGAACGAATTCAAAGATGATGTTTCATGTTATCAGCCAGTAAGAGAAATAAATCCTGCGCGCTTTGTTGGAACTGCAAAAGATTATGCTGATTTTCTTGTTTTTAGTGTTGATGCAATAAGACAAATACAGCCTAATGCAAAAATAACTTTTGGTGCTCTTCCATACGAATTAATTGTTGGTAGTACTGACAGAAAACAATTTCTTCATGAAGTTATAGGTTATTTGCCTTCAAATTATTTTGATTTTGTTGATATACATCTTCATAGACTTGATGCACAATATGGCGGACCGCTTACAAAAGACAACGGAGCACAAACAGCAGGGCTAGCTGTTGATTATTTTGTTGAACAACTCAAAGGTACAATATATGAAGGCACGCCAATAACATTTGAAACATCTGCGTATACTGCAGATGCAGGTGAGCTTCCTGGACTTCCGATTCAAAATGAGGAAGATCAAGCACAAGACATTCAATCAAGGCTTGAAGTTCTTGCACAAAAAGGTATCAGCAGTATAAATCTTGAAGGCGGGATAATGCAACGTAAATACGTGATGTTTGGGGTAGGGGGAGGTAACCCTATTTCTAATACTGCCCTCGCATACTTTGAACACACAGGTCTAATCTGGTCATCTTCAATAAATGAAGGTAAAACAGGTAAGAAAGAAGCATTTGATACAGTAAAAGAATGGAATAATAGTTGAAAGAACAATTAAATACTTTCAATGAGTAAGATAATTTATGCTAAGAGGAAAATCAGATGGGCCTGCTAATCCAAGCAGAAGAAAGTTTCTTAAAACAGCTTTAGGTGTTGCGGCAGGTGCTACAGTTGCAGGTAAAATTGCACAGGTAGCTTATAAGCATCACAGAAAAGTAAAAACAACAGCTGAAATGTTTCAAAAAGATCCTAGAACTGCTTTGAAACAATACGAACCAAGCTTAACTAATGCTCATATTGATGAACTTATTAGAGTATCTGAAAAAACAGGTGTTAGTGTTGATAGAGTAATACTTACACTTAGAGCTAATGATTGGGGACAACATTCAGTTGATGCTATTGGCTGGAAAATTAATGCTACAAAAGACCCTGCTATAAGAGCAAGATATGAACGAATGCAAGATGTAATTTATGAAGTCAATAGAAGTGAAGTACTTCAAGAAGCAATACGTAAAATGATGAATAGTAAAGAAAGTAAAGAAAGCTGGCGTTTAATTAATGATGTTGTTGATTATGGACACGGTTCAACAAGACCAACAAAAAAATAATTCAATAGATTTATTTAATCTAAAACTAATTCTATTCTTGAATGAGAAAAAATTTCAAAATATTTATTAAAAATTCTGAAATACAAGCAGAGTTACTACATAACAAAGTGCCGGAAATGTGCAAGTGGTTTTTAGAAAATTTGCCCTTAGAAAGTTATGCTGAACTTTGGGGGGATGAAATCTACTTCTCAACAGAAAAAGAAGCGCCTAATGTCGAAACAACAATGAAAGTAAAGCAAGGAGATATTGCTTATTGGCCACCAGGCAATGCAATATGCTTATTTTTTGGGCCAACTCCATTATCAAAAGATAAAGAGCCTGTGCCTGCTTCAGGAGTAATTGTATTTGGAAAAATTAAAAATTTAAAAGACGTAATTTCTAAATTAAAAAATGTTAAACAAGACGAAAGAGTTAAGATTACTACATAACTCTCTTGTCTTGTAAAAATATTTTTAGCTCATTTGTGCAAACGCATCAATGCATGCTTGTTTTTGTTCTGCCGGAAGCTGGTCACAAACTGAGGTATCCATTCCTGTTCCGCCAGTGCCTCCTGATTCTGGTGCTTGCAAATCAGCATCATTCAATGAAGCATTAAAGTTTGTGTTTGTTGCTTCCATTTCTATTGTTCCGTCACTTGAAATTGTTTTTTGATATAATGGCATTCCATTATTACAGTAACATATTGAAGTTATTCCACTATTTGAACTTGATGAACTTACTGGCACGGTTTTCACTCCGCCAGGAGTTATTATAGTGTAAATAATTTCTGTTCCTCCTGGTCCTATTGTTCCATTTCCAATTATTTTTGTTGTTCCAAAATCACCATCAAGATTAAATGTTCCATTAACCGAGTTAGGAATACTTGTGAAACAATATGTTTTGTAATTTAATACTTTTTTTGCTCCTGAGTAAAACCATTTTGTTGATGTATTTGAAGTTTGAGTGTATTTAGCTCCTCCTGCAAAGAAATCCATTGAAAATGAATCTGTTGTAGTGTCGCCTTCTGCTCCGCCGCTTGTTGTCATGTCAATAGGAACACAACCATACGAACTACAACTTTTTACTTTGCCTGTTTCAGCATTAACATAAGTCGCTGAAACTCCGGCGTCTGCTTTTATATAAGGGTATTTTGCAGAAATAGTCATTTTATTGATTATAGGCACTCCTCTCATGTCGTATTCTGCAACAAGTTGTTTTTCTTTTATTTCATCAATATCAACAGCATCCCAAAATTGGCCTATTGAAGGATTTTCAGGAATTATGTTATTTGAGCAAGGCGCACCAAATTCAAGTAAATCACCTGCTGCTCCTGTGCCTCCGCAATAAATAATATTATTTTCAATTGTGATTAATCCAGCATCAGCTGCTGCTTGTAATACGGTATAATCAATATCGCCTTGAAGAAGTGCACTAATAAGTACATTACAATCTTCGCTAATTCCTTTTGCAGCCATAAGTTCATTTACAGTATCAGGGTCCAAACCATCTGGTATTGGAGTAGTATCTCCTGTATTTGTATCTGTTCCGTTTTGTTGTTCTGTGCAACCTAAGGTAAAAATTAGGATTGCGAGAATAAAAGCTATTTTAATAAATTTCAAATAAATCACCGTTTCAATAATGTGATTTGTAATAATAAAAGTATCGTAATTAAACAATTCCTGATTTTTTTATTAATTAAGATAATTTAATTAAGCTTCAAAAACAAATATATTTATGCCTAAAATTAAACGTTCGTTACCCAATGTAAACAAACCTCCAAAGAAACAAGGTAAAGGTCAAAGAACTTCGCCTAAAGAAGTTTTAAAAGATTCTATTGAAGGTTATAAAGGCAGACATATAAAAGTTTTTGATGAAAAAGGTAAACCTATTTTTGACGGTAAAGGCAGAAGACGTTATCGTGAACAAGTAGTATTTGATTCTTTATCTGATTCTGAACGAGTTTTTAGAGTAGCTAAAACTGCAATTACCGATAAAAGAGTTAAAACACTAAAAGAAAAAGGATTTCTAATAAAAGAAACTGCAGGCGAATATGTGTTTCGTGATGAACGTAATAGAAAACACAGAAAAATCTATGTTGATGAAAGATAGTGTTTTTTATGCCTAGAAACAGTAAACCAAAAAAACCAAAAGTTGTTGTTGACAAAAAAATTAAACCCAAAAGGCAATTGATTAAAAAAAAACCAGTTAGTGAACTTTCACTTAGAGCTTTAGGTAAAAATGAATATAGAACTAAATTTTATGGGCTTCAAATTCTTGAATCCATTTTTAACGGAAGAAATACTCGCGGGGTTTTACCTTTAAGGGTTTACTCTTCTCCTGAAAATTTTTCTTTGAGTGATTTTCCTGACAATCAGCAAGGCCGTATGATTATTAGAACTGACCCTGTAAGGAAAAATCAAACACAAACTATGGAAGAATGGATGTCAATGCCAAGGCTTAATTTTTATCTTGATAGACAACAACCGCACAAATCTGAAAAAAGCATTAAGCAGTGGATGGCTAAAGTTAAAAAAAAACTTCCATCTGCTCGTTTTATTGTGCATAAAGTAAGACCCCTTGCAGATTATGATTTATCAG
>CAYMWD010000080.1:0-4693 GCA_964394025.1 uncultured archaeon
GTCCTTCTACAAGAATTACTTCTGCTTTTGGTGCATAATGCTTGTATTTCATTCCGGGGGATGCAGTTGCTTCTTTGCTTGTAATTTTTCCTTTTTTTACCATTGAATGTATTTTTATTTTTCCAAATGTTTTTTCAATCATTTCAATTGTAATTGCCCCAGGCCTAAGAAGTACGGGTGTTTTTTTTGTAACATCAATCACTGTTGATTCTAATCCAAAATCAGTCATTCCACCATCAAGAATAATTTCTACTTTTCCTTCTAAATCATTTTTTACATGTTCTGCTTTTGTAGGGCTTGGTCTACTAAAAAGATTTGCTGATGGTGCTGCAATTGGTGTTTTTGATTTTTCTATAAGTGCAAATGCGGTTTTGTTTGAAGGCATTCTTACTGCAACTGTATCTAATCCTGCGGTAGTTTCATTTGGTACATTTTTTCTTTTTTTAAGTACCATTGTAAGTGGGCCTGGCCAGAATTTTTTTGCAATTTTTTCTGCTTTTTCATTTGTAAAAGCAATTTCTTGCATTTGTTCAATAGAAGTCACGTGTACAATTAAAGGGTCATCAAAAGGTCTGCCTTTTGCTTTGAAAATTTTTTTTACTGCTTCTTTGGATAATGCATTAGCTCCAAGTCCATATACTGTTTCGGTTGGAAATGCAACAATTCCATTTTTTTTGATTATTTCTGCAGCTTTTAAAATATTTTTTTCTGTTGGTTTGATTATTTTTGTTTTCATTAAGCCACCATAAGTATTGTGATTATATTGTATAATGCATGTGCAGTGTAGTTTGAATAAATGCTTCTATTTTGATTATAAGCAATTGACAAAATAATTCCAAGTATTATTGCCCCAATTACTTGTCCTATTGAACCATATCCTATGTGTGCTATTCCAAATGCAACACTAGCTCCAATTATTCCTATTTTTGGAACAAGAAATGCACGAAAAAAAAGTTCTTCGCAAAAAACTTTTACTCCTAATAAATAAATGATAATAATAGGGGAAGCAATTGCAATTCCTTTTGCTGTTTCTTCCACGGTTCCAAAATCATTTGTTTTTGTAATAAAAAAAAGTATTGAAAGCAACATTGAATAAACAAGCAATGTTGCAAAAACCAGCAGGCTATTTTTTAGAAATTTTTTTACTTCGAATTTTTCAAACCCGAGTTCTTTTCTAATGCTTTTTTTCTTGTAAAATTTAACATAAACTACAGGAACCAAAAGCATTATTGCATCGAGAAAAAAATTAGCGTAAGAAAGCTCTATTCAAAGACCCCCCTTACTTTTTTTTATACTCTGTAAATCCGCAATTGCCGCAGTTTTCTCTGTCTGAATGCTTTGCCATTAATGTTCCTGGTCCGCATTTAGGGCAGTGTTTTCTTTCTCTTTTTACTGCTTCGCCTTCAACTTTGAAATAATCGCCTTTCTTAATTGTAGGGTGCTTCTTTACTTCTTTCTTGCCTTTTGCTTCTTTTCCGCCTTTTTTATTAACCATTCAAATCACTCTTTTTTTTCCTCAGAAGTTTCGGTTGCTTTAGCTTCTTCCTTTGCCCCTTCGGGTGCAGGAGTAGCTTCTGCTTTTGGAGCTTCCTCTTTTTTTTCTTCTGCTTTAAAATTTCTCTTGATTATATGTTCAAGTTCAGTTTTTTTAAGGTCTTCATTGCTTTTGTAAATTCTTGCAATTCCTTTTGTTTCTGTAGAACCATAGTTTGTTTCAAGAACTCCTACAACAACATTTTTCTCGTTTGAATTTGTTTGTGCAGAAATTTGCTTTCTGAGTTCTTCGCGTGAAGGTGTTATTTTTGTTTCTTTTACTATGAATTCTACGTCCTGTCTTTTCAACAGTGGATTTTCTTTTTTTGTTATTATTTCTACTCTCATTCTATCACCTGCTTAACCTTAATGCATATTTTCCTGGTTTTGTGATTCCCATTTTTTGTGCTATTTCAGATTCTTCTGCTTTTAGCACAACCACATAGCCTCTCCAAAATGTAGTGAACTGATTTGAACCGCAAACCGGACAAACGTCACCTGCTTCAAGTACATATCTGCAACTTCTGCATGCTTTTCCCTGATTCATTTAATCACCTATTCTTTTTTCTCCTTGGGTTTAGCTTTTTTTTCTTTTGCCTTTGCGTCAATTACTGGCCAGTCACTTTTTCCAAGTCCAACTTGTCTCATTGTAAGCCCAATTTTAGAGCTTGATAGTGTTCCTTTAAGACTAATTGTAACAATTCTTGCTTTTATAATATCTTTTAATGTAAGTTTCTTTTTGGTTTCTTTACCAACAAAACCTGGAAGTTTTGCATCATAATTGATATAATCATCCATAATTTGACTTACATGAATCAATCCTTCTAATGGGCCTGTTTTTACAAATGCACCAAATTCTGTTACATCGGAAACTTCGCCTTCAATGAGCTCGTGCATTATAGGTTTGTAAGCTAAGAATGTAATGTCTGATTCATAATATACTGCTCCATCTCCTGGAACTATTTTCCCGTCTCCAACATTGTCAACGTTAGTTACCGCAACAACTACTCCAATGTCTTCGTCTAAAACGCTTTCATAAACGCCTTTTGCTTGTTCAAGAATTATATTCTTGAGATTTCCCGCAATTTCTGTTGGGGGAATTCTTATTGTATCTGTTATAGTATAACTAATGTACATTCATCATCACTCCTCAGCTTAGCTCGGCAAATTTCCTCTGCCTTAAATATAATACTCTACCATTCAATTCCCTTACGGAGTCTTTTAATTCTTTATCGTTGGTTGCAATAATTGCTTCAGAGGCTAATTTAAGTAATGCCTTATCTGCATTTTCTGCCTCCACTTCAATTACAGTAACGTTTCTTTTCTCCATAAGTTCCATTGCCACATTCACTTCCTTTCTTAATTTTGCATTTCTTTCTGCTAATTTTTTTAATTCTTCAATAACTTGCTTTGGCACTTCAAATTCAACTCTACCAAGCAGTTTTCGTGTTTCCTCAAAAACATCTACTTTAAAGCGCTCAATATTCAACAACATGTTAGTGTCAAAAACGACTCTACATGACTGTTCCATAAGCACTTAACCTCCATCCGCTTTTTGCTCTTTTGCTAATTGTAATTTTTTCTCCTTTTTCTACAACAACAGGACTCCTTGTAACCAATTCAAACGCATTTTTTCCTGCTCCTTTTCCGACTTGAGCTACAACTGTTGCGGTTCCAACAGCCAATACAACAAATTCGCCTGATTTAATTTCACCGCTTGTATTTTCAATTATTCTTTCAAGTGGCTTTACTTCAAGTTTAATGTTAACGGTTGGTTTAGGAAGAGCGCCTGGTTTTGCAACTAATTGGCCTCGCATTTCATCATTCTTTGTAAAGAATGGATCAAGAGTTGTACCAATTGCAATTAGCCCGCCTGCATGAGCCTCTTTTAAAAGTCCGCCTTCAACACCTAAACTTGTTACTTCAGTAATAATAGATTTTGCATTAAAGCCAGGAGTAATTTCAATTTTATCTCCAACCTTAATTGTTCCTTGAATAATACTTCCTCCAAGCACTCCGCCTTTAAGATTTTTTATTTCTGTACCTGGTTTGTTCACATCAAAACTTCGCACTATGTGCATTTTCAATGGTTTTTTAGTATCTTTTTTTGGAGTAACAATTGTATTTTCAATTGCCTCAATAAGAAGGTCAATATTAACTCCAAAATTTGCCGAAATCGGAATTATAGGTGCATCAGTATAGCCGTATTCTTTTAGGAATTTTGTGATTTCATCGTGACTTTCTTTAGCTCTTTTTGGATCAACAAGATCGATTTTATTTTGAGCAACAACAATATTTTTCACACCTGAAATACTCAAAGCCATTAAATGTTCTGCGGTTCTTGGCTGAGGGCATTTTTCATTTGCAGAAACAACAAGAACTGCGCCATCCATAAGAGCTGCTCCTGAAAGCATTGTTGCCATCAAAGTTTCGTGTCCAGGAGCATCTACAAATGAAACTTTTCTAATTACAACTGCTTTGCCCATTGATTCATCGCATTTGCCTGTTGAATTGTATGCTTCGGCGCCTTTTGCCTTATCGCACTTGTAGAAGGTTGCATCAGCATAGCCTAGTCTTATCGAAATTCCTTTTTTTAGCTCTTCTGAGTGAGTGTCAGTCCACTTGCTTGATAAAGCCTTGACTAAGGAGGTTTTGCCATGGTCGACATGACCAATCATTCCGATATTAACTTCGGCTTGTTGTCCTTCCTTTTTACTCAACGTAACACTTACCCTTTCTTTCCTTTCTTCATATCTTTAGGATCTATTGGTGGAGCTGTTCCCACACTTTCTAAAGATGCTTTTACTGCTTTTTCTTTTGCTGACAATTCTTCTTCTTTAGGTGCAGCTTCTTCGCCTCCAAGTAATTGAGCAAGTTTAGTTTTTCCTTCCTTAACTACTTTTAGGTTTATTTGAACAATTTCATCAGAAACTGTATTTCCTCTTTTTGAAACTTTTACTCTTTTTCCTTGTTTTTTGTCTGCAATAATATAAATTTTCTTTCTGTTTGTTCCTTCAAGATCTTTTCTCATTGGAAACCCTTGTTTATCGGAACCGCCTGTTATTTCGCACACATAGCCATCAAGGCCCAGTACGCCCATTTCTACTTCCTCGCCGATTTTTTTGCCAGCAAATATTGTTGTGCTGTCAATTTTTTTGAG
>CAYMWD010000081.1:0-4632 GCA_964394025.1 uncultured archaeon
ATGTCCTGGAGTGTCAATAAGATTGATTAGATGTTCTTTGTCTTTGTAAGTGTAAAGAAGAGAAATGTTTGCTGCATTAATTGTGATTCCTCTTGCCTGTTCCTGATCTTCGGAATCCATTACAAGTTGTTTTCCGGCAAGTTCTTCGCTCATCATTCCTGATGCTGCAACAAGATTATCCGTCATGGTTGTTTTACCGTGATCAATATGTGCAACAACACCCATGTTTCTTATGTTTTCACGAGTGTTCATCAGTTTTTCTGCTAACTTAGCGATATCTTCTTTCTTTGCCAAAAAATCATCTCCTTATTTACCTTGAAGCTTTTGCAATTCTTTCAACTTCATCTCTTCTTCTTATGCTGAAGCTTGCATTATCTTCTTTTGCTGAAGTAATTAGTTCTTTTGCAAGTGCTTCTGCAGCAGTAGTTTTGGTCTTAAACGAACTTGAAAAAGTAGCCAATGCCAAATTTTTCAATGCTTCATCAACCTTTTTCAAAGGTGATACATCAACCGAAATACTATAAGTAACTCCGCCTTTTTTTATTCTTGTAATATCTTCTCTTGGACCTGCATTCTGAATAGCGTCCACAAGAACTTGGATAGGGTTCTGTCCTGTTTGTTTTTCAACAATATCAAAAGCATCTTCTACTGTATGCATTATCAAGATTTTTTTCCCGCATGCATATCTTCCTCTAATAAATTTACCTGACAGTTTTCTTTTACCTTGTCCAGATCTCATAAGCTTGTTAATTAGTCTTTCAACAATACTAACATTAGCTTTATCAAATCTTTTTCTTGTTCCTTTACCAAAAGTATGTGGGATTTTTTTAGTTCTCAAGCTTACACAATTAGCAAGACTAGGGTCATTAATCCTAACTTCTGAAGGATCATATTTTCCGAATACAAGTGCTGTTTCTTCTGTCATTTCAATTACCTTTTAACCTTCTCTTTCTTTCCTTTTCTGAGCATCTGTAAAGCAATTCTATTTACATGAGTTACTCTATATTTTACGCCCCAAAGGTCTCCCATAGAGCCACCTTGTGCTCCGCCGATTCCTTCTATAAGAACCTCATCGTGTTCATCAATAAACTTTATTGCGCCGTCTTTTGGTGCAAGAGCAGTAACCTGCTTTCCATTTTTAATAAGCTGTACTCTCACACATTTTCTTATGCCTGAGTTTGGCTGTTTTGCAGTAACTCCACGTTTTTCAATTACGATTCCACGTGCTTGTGGGGACCCCGCTAAAAGATCTTCTTTCTTTTCAAGACCCATTCTTGCCTTTATCTTTTTCTGTCTCTTACGATCTTTCAATCTCCACTTTTTTCTCTTTTTTTCAAGAGCTCTTGCTGCAAATTCTCCTTCTGCCATAATTTCACCTTATTCTAACTTCTTCAATATTATAATTTCTCTGACAAAGCTCTTTTATTTTCTTCAGCCTTCCCAAATTTTGAAGTATCAATCTTTTGTTAGTGTTATCCGCATTTACTACTGCGATTTTTTTCTCCTTTGTATTTTTTATTTCTATTTTATCTATTTTTGCCTTAAAAAAGGCTTTTTCAAGAAACTTTTCAGGTTCTTTCATATACTCAAAAAACTCAACTTTCTTGCCAAGTTTTTTGCTTAACTTTTCAACATTCGCACCTTTTTTTCCTATTGCCTGAGACATCTGGTCTTCGGGAACAAGATAAATGATGCTTCTCTCGGTCACAAAACAATCTTTTGCACCAACATGTGCAACATCATCAAGAGTGTTCATGAGTTGAATCTGATTTATATCAAGCTTCACTCAAATCACTGTTTTGTAACTTCTAGCACTTTACTCTTGCCTTCGTTCTCAATAGACATAATGCTAACTGGGAACGGTTTTCCGCATACACTTCCAAGATCCAATCCAGTTCCTTCGAACATGAAAACAGGAGTGCTGCCAACTCCGGCAAAAGAAATTATTTTCTCTTGCACAAGCTTTGGAGTATTGTTCGCAATTATTATTAACTTTGCAGAACCGTTTTTAATACTATTCTCCGACTCTTTTGAGCCAAAAATAACTTTTCCGGTATCTGTAGCTCTTCTTATTTCTTTTGATGTGTCAACGTTTGCCATTTATATCACTTCTTTCTCATTACAAGTTTAACTCTACCGGTTCCAACATTAATTGGTTGTCCGACAATAATATTTTCAACAACACCATTAAGTTCTTCTATTTCGCCTTTGAAGCTTGCGTCAAGCAAATGTTTTACTGTTTCTTCAAAAGCAGCTCTTGCAAAAGGACTTGCTTTTTGTCTTGCAATTCCAGTTCTAACAATTCCTCTTACTTCTCCATCCCAGCACATTAAGTCTGCTAGAAGCATGATGTGTCTAATATCAACTGCAATCCCATTTTCTTTAAGCACTCCGTGAAGTTCATTTATAACTGCCATTCTTCCTGCTTCAATTCCAAGTACTTTGCTAATTTCTTTAATATCATTTGTAGTTGTTCTTGAACCATCAACTTCCTCAAGTTTAAGAGTTGCTTTTAAATTTGTTCCGCTAGTTTTAACTAAAAATTCATTATTTTCCTGAACTAAAATTGTTTTATCAATTCCTCTTACTCCTTGAACCCTTATATTTTTCAATTTATTAAGTGCTCTTTTAATTTTAAGGTAAGGTTCGTTTTTGAAAATAAATGAAATTCCTTCTTTTACTTTATTAGAATCTTTTTTCATATGTTTTTCGATTTTTGCAATTGCTTCTTCTTTGTTAACATTTCTTGATTCAATTGCAGCATCATCAAGTTCGATAACAATTCTGCTTTTTGCAAAATCTTCATGAATATGAATTATGTCATCCATTCTCACATCAATAAGACTCTTTGAATATTTATCTGCTTTTTTTTCGTCTTTTTGTAATTCAGGGTCGCTGAAATAAATAGTCATTGTTGGATATTTTGCTTTACTTCTTCCGTCAACAATTTCTTCCACACGTTGAATTCCTGAACCAACAGAAACTTCTGCAGCACCAGCATAGTGTTTTGTTCTAAGTGTAAGCTGTGTGCCTGGTTCTCCAAGACTTTGTGCAGTAATAATTCCAACAGCTTCGCCTGATTCAACCTGTAAAGTTTGAAAATGGTGAGTAACATTTTCAAGAAGTTTTTCTTTCTCTTTACCTTTAACATTAAGTTCTTCAGTAACTCTTTCAAATTCACTTATCACTTTTTCAGGAAGTCCAGCTTCTTCAAAAAGTTCGCCTTTAAGGTACACAGGATCATATTCTTTTTTCTTCACTGCAGCTGCTTTAGTTGTTTTTTTTGCAACAGTTTTTTTCTCAGCTTTAGGCTTAGCTTCTTTAACTGTTTTCTTTTCAGCACTTTTGACTACTTTTTTAGTTTCTTTTTCGTCTTTCTTTTTTGCAGGCATAAAAATCACTTACTCCTTACCTTTTCAAGCTGTCTCTTGACTGAAACACTTTTTCCTTTGAATGAGTGCTGAGGGAATACTCCGTCTTCACCGTATTTGAACTGGACAATATTTTTGTTAGCAGTTCTAACTGTCATATCATTATTAACTACAAGATCTTTCAGGCTGTTTGCAAGTCTTCTGTACAAGTAACCGGATACTTTTGTTGAAACACCTGTGTCCACTTCTCCCTGTCTTCCACCCATTGCATGGTAAAAATATTCATAACTTGTCATTCCTTCCATGAAATTGTGTGTAATGAATCCACCTGCATCAACTCCAATGTCGCCTCTTTTATTAAGTGCAATAAGTCTATCCTTAAATCCTCTCTTAGGTCTACCTTCTCTTACTGATGCTTGTCCCCACATTCCTGAAATGTTACCTAAGTTGATAATATTTCCTCTTGAACCTGAAAGAATCATAACATTTGTGTTAAATCTAGGTTCATCAACTAACATTCCTTCAACAAGTTCCTTAAGTTCCTGCTTGTTAATTTTATCTTTAGCTTCTGCAGCAGCTCTCATCATTCTTAATTCAAAACTCTCTAACGGAGTTCTTCCAGGAATAAGTTCAAGTTTTCCTTTTTCAAATTTATGCACAAGATCAGAACCTTGCTCACGCATTTCGTCAATTGCTTTTTCTCTTATTTTTAGAACTTTTGAACTTGGTTCATAATCTTCAAGACTTACAGTCATTCCAACACTCATAATAAGTTCTGAAACAATTTTTGAAAGTGTATCGTAAAATTTAGTGATAACTGCTGGTTCATAATCTCTAGCCAAAGCATCAACAAGTTTTCCTTTTCCTTCACCAAGACTCATTGAGTCAATAACTCCTGATTTAAGAACACCATTTTCAATCTTAACAATAAGATCGTTTTTGTATGGGTCTTTCAAAGCAGGATGTTTTTCATCAAGTACTCTTACATGGTCGTAGAATTTTGATTTGTATTCCATGTTAAAGTCTTTAGGTAAAAGCTGTGAAAAAATAAGTTTTCCACTGTATCTATCTTTACCAACATCTGGTGCAGGAATTTCTTCCATTCCCAAAATTTGGAAAAATTTGAAAGCAGTTTCTCTATCAAAAGTTGTCTGTTTCATTGTAAGAACAAAACAACCTGAAACTCCATCTTCATCTAAAATAACAACTGGTGCACCATATCTTGGAGAAATAATATTTCTTTCTACAATCATTAATTCAC
>CAYMWD010000082.1:0-4612 GCA_964394025.1 uncultured archaeon
AGAAATTTGTAAAGATGTTTTTCTTCTCTCTGAATTTCTTTTACTGCTGAAGAAAAATTATTGATTGTTGTTTTTTTTCCTTGAATTCTAGAATCAAGTTTAGGCACTTCAAATCTTTCGCCTGCACTTTTTTCTTCAGGAAGTGAACTGTAAAGACGATTCAGCATTTTATCATAGTCCATATTATTATCCCCTTGTTATACTCTTATAAAGCTTCTTAAATCGCTTTAGCAAAGTATTTAATAATAATTAACTCTTTCTTTTATCCGGTTGCAATGGATAAAAAATTTTTTGAAAAAATCAAACTTGCGGGTATTTTTGTTATTTTTTTGGCTTTTGCGTATGTTATTTTTTCAAATTCAGCTGTAATAAATGATGTTGCACAGGGTTATGGTTTGCTTGGTTTATTTGTAGGGTCAATTATTGCTAATGCTTCTATTTTTTTCCCTGTTCCTATTGATGTTATTCTTTTTGCTCTTGGTGCTGAATCAGTTGATGTTTTTGAAGCATTAATTTTAGGTGTTGTTGTTGGAGCAGGTGCTGCTGTTGGAGAAATGACTGCGTATATTCTTGGGCTCATTGGAATCAGTACTTTTGAAAATGCGAATAAGAAAGAATTTGAAAAAATTCATGAAATAGAAGAAAAGCTTGGAAGAAAAGGGATGGTTTTCATTTTTTTTGGTGCTTTAACTCCTTTTCCATTTGACTTAATTGGTATTGCTGCGGGAATAATAAAATATGACCCGAAAAGATTTTTTCTTGGTTGTCTTGCAGGAAAAATTGTTAGATATGTGTTAATTTCAGTTGCAGCTTTTTATGGTTTTGGTCTTGTAAAAGGATTTTTTTTAATTTAACAACCCAAAAGAAATCCTCATCATTTATGCTGTTAGTTTTGTCGGATTTCTTTTCCGTTGACGGTTAATCTGACGTCCATTAGGAAACTCACACTTTAGTATGGAAAGGACGTCATAAAATTGATGCAACAACATAAACAATAATCATTAGCAGTGTTTGAAGCGGAAGTGCTGGTAATGCTTTTCCATTTTTTTGTGATGCCCAATGCACAGTTACAATTAATCCAATTAATGAGCCAAAAAGAATCAGCGAAGGAATCATAAAAACATTTTGAATTCCTGTCTGTTTAACTGATCCAAGCACGCTTACTGCAAATGCTAATGGAATAACCATATCTCCTGTGCCTAATTCAAATTGGTGGTCTTTTGTTGGAAGTGCAAATGTAAATGAAAGATTCTTTTTTGTAACTCCTTTTGCTAATGTAACCATGTGTTTTGTTTTGAATACTGCGATTAAATCATAAACTGACAAAAGAACTATGAAGACTATTATTGGTAAAACTCCAAGCGAAGCTCCGATTAATGCTCCTGCGCCTGCGGTTGCAAATACACTTGAAACATTCCTTAACCAAATATTTTTGCTCAAAAAAATTCTCAAGCCAACCATTATTACTGCTAAAACCAAAACAACAATTCCTTCGGTAATAAACGCTGACAACACTATTGCAGTTGTTCCTAAAATTGCAAGGCTTTCAATTCCTTTGAGAAAAATATAAAATAACCATTCGGGTGCAAATTTCAGTACTGCTAAAAGTATTGCAGTAAAAACAAGAATATATCCAATCAAAAAAATACTATTGTCAATTGAATCAGGGTCTTCATTAATCATTGTTGCGTGAATATCTTCATTAATAAGAAAATCTCCCGTTGCTAATCCAATTGCCTGAGTTATAAAAAAAAGCAATGCTAATTGTGCAATAAGTTTTTTGTTTATTATTTGCATGCAAAAAACAACGAAGCAGAAGTTAATTAGGTTTTTGCTTTAGACACTTCGCCCATTACTTTTCCTTTAGGAACACAAAGATGAATTGTTTTTGTTGTCTTTCCTTGTGTTACTCTGAGTGTGGCTGCAGATTCAAGAGGATGGTTTTTTGCCGGCATCTTATGTCTCACTTGAATTTCGGGTCTTTTAAGCTGGTCAAAATTATGCCTAACCATATTATTCGCGGAAGGGTGCCTGTGGTAAGTAGCATGAATATCTCTTGGGCCTTTTCCTTTAATTCCCCACATTACTTCTCTATGCACTTGTTGTAAACTTGTGTTTTCAAATCTTCGTTGAGATATTGTAAAATGAGTTTTTAGCATAATTATCTTTTGTTTTTGGTTTATTTAATATTATTCAAAAAGTCTTGTTCCGATTCTTAAAAAAGTTGCACCCTCTTCGACTGCAATTTTGTAATCATTGCTCATCCCTATGCTCAATTCTTTCAAGCCTATTGAATAAGATTTTTCTTTTAATTTTAAAAAACATTCACGAATAACCTCTTTATTTTCAGTGAAAGGTGCCATTGTCATCAAACCTAAAACATTTATATTTTTCATTTTTTTTGCTTCTTCTAAAAGTGCATCAGCATCTTTGTATTCAAGTCCATATTTTTCTTCTTCGCCAGAATTTATTTCTAAAAAAATATTTTGCACTTTTCCGATTTCTTTAGCAGAAGAATTTATTTTTTTCAAAAGTTTAAGCGAATCAACTGAGTGAATATAATCAGCCATTTCAACAATTTTTTTTGCTTTGTTGCTTTGAACATGTCCTATAAAATGAATTTGCACATCAAGTTTTTTTAGTTCAATGAATTTTGATTCAAGTTCTTGTGCTTTGTTTTCACCAACATTTTTCACGCCTGCATTTACAAGTTCTTGAATTTCTTTTATACTTCTAGTTTTTGTCACGCCTATAATGGTTATTTTTTTTTCATCACGTTTTGTTTTTTCACATGCTTCTGCAATTTGTTTTTTTACAAAAGAAACATTTTCTTTTATTTGCATAAATAGAATTAGTTCAGAAGCTTTTATCTGTTTCACGTTGGTTTGTAGAATCTGTGTTTTGGAGAATAAATATCTCCTTTTTTTGTTAATTCTGCTAGTAAATCTCTTGTTTTATCTGCTTCCATTCCTTTTGTTTTTGCTTCTTCAATAATGTCTTCAATAGGCACCATGTCAAGTTCTTGTGCTTTTTCTTTGATTATTGCTATTATTGTTTTCATGTGTGTAAGTTTAGTGTGTGTTTGGCCGGAGGTAATAATATCAATGTCGATTTTTCCTGTTTCAGGGTCTGTTACAAGTTCTTCTAAAGAAGTTCTTACAAGTTTTATTGACCTTTCAATATCTTCTCTTTCTACTGTGTTGCTTAACCTTACTCTTGCACTTGCTTCTGAAAGTCTGATTAATCCTTCTAATTGTCTGTGTGTTGCACTGTAAGAACCTTCATTTCTTCCTTGGTCACGAAGAGAAATATAAAAGTCTGAAATTTCTTGCATTGATTCGTCAGTCATAATCGGAAAAATATTTTGTCTTGCATACGAAACATATTTTTTCAAAATTTCTCCGCTAATTTTAGGAGTAATCAATTCTGTAATTTCGTCAAGTTCTTTATTTTTTTTATTAATTCCTAATTTTTGTCTTTGAAGAAGCATTTCTCCTGCTTTGTGACTTTTAAGAATGTGGTTTGCAATTTCTTGGTCTTTTTTTCTATCCAAAACATCTCTCAGCATGAAAAATAAATCAAAACGACTCACTAGTGTTGGTGGAAGATTAATTTGTTCCATAAATGGAATGTGTGGGTCAAACCTTGAGTACTTTGGATTTGCTGCTGCCAACACAGATGTTTCTGTTTTAAATTTTGTTACAATTCCTGCTTTTGCAATTGAAATAGTTTGCTGTTCAAGTGCTTCGTGCATTGCACTTCTATCTTCTGGGTCCATTTTGTCAAACTCATCCACCATTGCCATTCCGCCAGATGCAAGCACTAATGCTCCTGCTTTTAGTGTCCAGCCTCCTTCTCCGAATTCATCTTTTACTGCAGTTGCACTTATTCCTGCACCTGATGTTGTTTTTCCTGCTACGTAAATTGATTTGGGTGCAATAGAATCTGCTGCTCTTAAAATAGCACTTTTTGCAAGTCCAGGGTCACCCATAATTAGTACGTGAATATTTCCTCTTACTTTTTGGTCATTTGGAAGTTGTTTTCTTACTCCTCCAAAAAGTTGTAATGCAATTGCTTCTTTCATTGTTTCGTGGCCATAAATGTGAGGCGCAATACTTTGTACAAGTAAATCATAAATGTCTTCTTTTTTTGCAAGTTCTTTTATTTCTACTTCTTCTTCGGGTGAAATTTCTACTTCTTCAAATTCACGTGCTGTTTCATCAAGATGAAGCGCTTCTAAGTATCTTCCATAAACAACTTTTTTTTCTTTAGGCGGAACAAGTCTAATAATTCCTGTGATTTCGGTTCTATCTCCTGGTGTTATTCTATTTACCATGTCGTCGCTTACATAAATGTCAAGACTTGTTGCCATTTCGCTTCCTTTAATTAATTCAAGTGGCTCTTGTATTTGGATTTTTTGATAATCCACAAATTCACTTTGTTCTTCTGCAAGAGTAAAAGTTTTGTTTTTACATTCTGCACAAATGGATGGAGTTTTTGTTTGATTTTTTGTTTGTGGGACTTTATAAGTTGCTCCGCATCTTCCACATTCCCATGTTGCAAAACTAAGTTTAGGCAAAACATCAGTAACTTGCTTTACAACTCCCTCAAC
>CAYMWD010000083.1:0-4611 GCA_964394025.1 uncultured archaeon
CATTTGCAGGTAAACGAAGATCAGTAGTTGTGAGTGCATTTATTTTTGAAAGATATTTTCCCGCAAGCTCAGCAATATCAATGCTCCAAGGATCCATCTTTTCTTTTTTCACAAGCTCAATAAGAATTGTTTTCCACGCAGGCTGGTCAATTAAATCAACTAAATAAGCATCATCAGGATTCTCAGGCAAGGTAATAAATTCCTCAGAACTGGTTTCAGCTAATTCTTCAGCATCAGAATCATGAGTATTTTTAGAAGTATCAAGAGCATTAGAATCTGCAGCGAAAGTAAATTCATTTATTTCCATTAAATAGTAAAGAAAAAGAGGGAATATATAGTTTGCGGAAACAAAAAAATTATGTAGAAAAGAAGGGTTTATGTTCCTTCTTTCCATGAACCAAGATATGCTTTCTGCTCTTCAGTAAGAGTATCAATCTTAATCCCCATTGCGTTTAATTGCAAAAATGCAATATCATCATCAACCGAACTTGGAAGATAATGCAATGCAGGCTCAAGATCATTTTTTACACCGTACTCAAGTGCTAATGCTTGTCCGCAAAAACTCAGAGACATTACTGTACTTGGGTGGCCTTCTGCTGCACCAAGATTTACAAGTCTGCCTTCTGCACAAAGGTAAATTTTTTTACCATTGTTCAAAGTGTATTCATCAAATTGCCATCTTATTCTTCTTTTAGCTTTTGCCATTGCATCCAATGCTTTAACATCAATTTCAAGATCAAAGTGTCCTGAATTTGCTAAAACTGCACCGTCTTTCATTTTTTCAAATGACCATTTAGGAATAACATGTTTATCTCCAGTAACTGAAATGTAAACATCACCAAAAGGCAAAGCTTCTTCGAAAGTCATTACTCTGTAGCCGTCCATTTTAGCTTGCAATGCCCTTACAGGGTCAACTTCTGCAACAATAATGTTGCTTCCGAGACCTTGAGCCCTTAAAGCAACTCCTTTTCCGCAAGAACCATAACCAATTACAACAACTGTTTTTCCAGCGAATAAAATATTGCTTGCTCTTAAAATCCCATCAAGAGTTGACTGTCCAGTACCGTAATAGTTATCAAACAAGTGTTTTGTTTTGTTGTCATTGACAGCAATTACAGGGTATTTTAGAGCACCGTCTTTTTCCATTGCTCTTAATCTTATTACGCCTGTTGTTGTTTCTTCAGTTCCAACCTTTAAACCGTCAAGCATATCAGGTCTTTTAAGATGTAATTCTGAAACTAAATCTAAACCATCATCAATTGTAGCTGTTGGTTTGAAATCAATTATTTTATTCAAGTACTCATAGTACTCTTCGTTTGATTCGCCTTTTTTAGCATAAACATTAACGCCTTCTTTTGCAAGAGCAGCCGCAACATCATCTTGGGTACTCAAAGGATTACAACCAGTTATAGCAACTTCTGCTCCGCCAGCAATCAATGTACGAACAAGAATTCCTGTTTCTTTAGTGACGTGAAGAGCCATTCCAACTCTGTGCCCTTTCAAAGGTTTTTCTTTTTCAAATTTCTTTTTTACTTCTAAAAGCGCACCCATTTGGGTTTCTGCCCATTCTAATTGCATTTTTCCTTGATCAGCCAAGCTGATATCTTTTACATCATATCCCATAATACCACGTACAAATAGCATTGAAAAGCGTTTATAAGCCTTAGGGCTAACCCCCTAAAACCTTACAAAACCTTTAAATTCCTCAAAACGCTTTTCAACATCTTTTAGAGTTAATTCTTTTAATTTTTCAACTGAAAAGCCTTCAGCATCAAAAGAAGCCACACAGGAAGCATAAACAATCGCTTTTCTGAAATTTTCTTCTGAAAAATCATTTGTTTTTGCAAGATAACCTATTAACGAACCACCAAAGCAATCCCCTGCGCCAGTTGGGTCTTTTACATTTTCAAGCGGATATCCAGGACATGCAAAATGAGATTTTTCTGTAAAAAGAATTGAACCATGTTCGCCTTTTTTTATTATCGCAATTTTTGAATCCAAAGCAAGAATTTCTTTTGCTGCATTAACCAAATTAGGTGTATTAAATAATTGACGAGCTTCTGCATCATTCATCAAACAAATGTCAACTTTTTTTACAACTTCAAGAACTTTTTCACGTTTAATATTAATCCAAAGATTCATGGTATCTGCAATAACTAAACCAGGTCGTTTTTTCATCTGCGAAAGAACATCAAGCTGAATTTCAGGGTCAATGTTCCCCAAAAACAAAAAGTCAGCTTCACGATATTCTTCATTAAGCTTTGGCGAAAATGTTTCGAGTACATTCAAATCAGTTTGAAGTGTATGAGCAACATTCAAATCGTGTTTGTATTCTCCTTTCCAGTGAAAAGTTTTTTCGTTTTCTTTTATTTCAAGCCCGGCAAGATCAATGTTTTTTCCTTTCAAAAATTCAATGTGCTCTTTAGGAAAATCACCGCCAACAACACCAACAATTCCTGCTTTTGAAAATAATGAGCAAGCAACACTCGCATAAGTAGCTGAGCCACCCAAACAATTAGGCGCTTCTCCAAAAGGCGTCTTTAAATCATCAAGAGCAACAGAACCTACAATAACAACTTTAACCAAAATACCCCCTCCCTATTTAGTTAGAACTCTTTCTACTTCTCCAAAAATATTTTGCAAAGAACGATTACCGTCAACTTTTACAAGCAATCCTTTCTTTTTATAAAAATCAACAAGAGGCAAAGTTGTTTTTTTATAAAGTTTAAGTCTTTCTTTTACAACAGCCTCTTTATCATCATCGCGAATGAAAAGTTTTTCATTGTCATCATTACAAATTCCTTCTTTTTTTGCAGGAACATCAAGGCCATAAATTCGCTTGCATTTTGGGCATTGTCTTCTAGCAGTCAATCGTTTGATTATTATTTCTTCAGTTGAATCTATTTCAAGAACAGAATCAATTGAAACACCAAGTTCATTAAGAAGTGCATCAAAAATTTCAGCCTGTTTTAAATTGCGAGGAAATCCATCTAAAACAAAATTTTTTGATTTTAGAATTCTCTTTTTCAAAACAGCAAGAACAATAGAATCATCAACAAGTTTTCCTTGATTCATTATTTCTTTTATTTCCTTTCCAGTTTTAGTGTTTGAAACAACTTCTTCACGAAGCAAATCCCCCGTAGAAATGTGCTCACAGGAAAATCTTTGATTAATAAAACGCGCAATAGTGCCTTTCCCAGTACCTGGAGGACCTAAAAGAATCAAATTCATAGTATCTAAGAGATTTGGGAGAAAAAACATTATTAATGCTATTGTAAGAAAAAAAAATTATTTATTAACTTTAAAATCCACGACAACTTGTATTGTATCAGGTGCAAAATTCCTTACTTTTCTTTTTTCAACAACCCTAAATTTTCTTTTCTGATTCTTGCATGCTGTTCGAATTTGCGCAAGAGGAATTTTGTAGGGATTTTCTTTTGGAACAAATTGATAATAATGCACAACCCCCCCGCTTGGTTTGATGTACTTTATTGCATCTTCCAAAAAATCTTCTCCTCCTTTAGGCAGAGGCATTACTGCCCTATCGAATTTTCCAGCATATTCTGAAGCGAGTTTCTTTACGTCACCAAGAACAGGGGTAACTTTTTCGCTTACTTTATTGAACTCGACATTATATTTCATATCCTCAACTGCGGCAGGATTAAGTTCAATTGCAACTGCCGATTTCATTTTTGAATTTTTTGCAAACACAATTGGAAAAGGACCAACCCCTGCAAATAATGCAGCAACTTCTTCGCCTTTTTTTATTTTGCCTGCAATTCTTTTCCGTTCATGCGAAAGCCTAGGAGAAAAGAAAACTTTTCCAAGAGAAATTCTAAATACTCCGCCTGATTCACGATAGGTAGCAAATTTTTTTTTCTTACCTGCAATAAATTTTACAGGCTCTTCTCTAAATATTCCTTGATGCGCGCCTGCTTTTGCATATACTGATTCAAAAGAAGATTGAACTTTCAAAAGAGCTTCTCCGACCATTTTTTCTTTTTCTTTAAGCTCCCTCGGAATTTCAACAATTGCAACATCACCCAATGAATCAAATGCGCTCGGAACAAATTTTAAAAGTGAATCAGAAATTTTATTTTTTAAAAATTCTTTCATATTGCGGGGAACTGTTTCTCGTTCTTCAAATTCAAATTTAATTTGCTTTGCGGAAATCGAAATTTTTTTTAATTCTCTAAGTTCATTTTGAGAAAGCTTTTTGCATGGAAAAATAATTTTTTCTTTTCCTTTTGAAGGCTTAAACGAAGAAGAAAGAAGACTTTTTTCCCGTATAAAAAAATGAACTTTTTGCGCGTGTTTTAATTCAACTTCAATCCCGTAATTCAACATAAGATTATTAACCTCTTTCAATAATTATAAAACAATGCTAGAGGACCTTTTTTTTGAGTATTTCTGCAAACCAGTAGTGGATTCGTCAGTTCAAGGGTATAATTTTGTAAATACCGGGGTTTATGCGCTTATACTTTTTGTAGTAACCGTTTACGCAATTTATCCATTCATTAATAAGAAAGGAATTAAATTTGATTTTCAATTTGTAACTGCACTTATCCCTTACATTATTTTTGGCTCTGCGCTTAGAGTGCTCAATGATAT
>CAYMWD010000084.1:0-4591 GCA_964394025.1 uncultured archaeon
AGGACATTACTTAGGTGAATTTGTAATGACTAGAAAGAGAATGCAACACGGTAAAGCAGGAATAGGAGCTACAAGAAGCTCAACAGCAATAACAGCGAGATGATGAAATGGTAAAAAAAGAATATCAATCAACAGCTACAATAAGCGAGAAAAAAGTAGCTAAAGCTATGATGAAAAATAAGCCAGTTTCATACAAATACAGTAACGAAATTATTTCAAATATAAAAGGAAAAAGAGTAGATAAAGCTCAAGCATACATTCAAAGAATTCTTAATATGGAAGAAGCACTTCCACTTAGAACCTATAACCAAAAAATAGGACACAGAAAAGGAGAAGCAAAGGGATTTACAAAATCAGGAAGATACCCTATGAGAACTCTTGAAGCATTTATGGAACTTTTAGAAACTGTAAAAGCTAATGCTGATTATAAAGGACTTGATTCAGATAATCTTTTAATTATGCACATGTTTGCATCACAAGGATTTTCAAGAATTTCATACCAGAACCAAGGAAGAATTTCTGGAAAAAGAAGACAGAAAAAATCAACACACTTAGAAATTATTGTAATGGAGGCTAGGTAAATGATAGAAAAAACATTCATAAAACAAGGCCTAAAAAAACTTGAGCTTGATGATTATCTTACAAAAGAACTTGAAAGAGCAGGTTTTACAAAATCAGAAATAATGAAAACTCCTCTAGTTACAAGAATTGTAGTTAATGTTACCAGACCAGGTCTGGCTATTGGAAAAAGCGGAAGCAATATTGCTCAGCTTACAAAAACAATAGAAGAAAGATTTGGAATTGATAATCCTCAATTGGAAATAAAGGAAATTGAAAATCCTTCACTTGATGCACAGGCAGTTGCAAACAAACTTAAAGCACTTATTGAAAAAGGCTTTTCGTGGAGAAGTGTTGTTTTCAAATCAGCAAACGAAATGAATCTTTCAGGTTGTCAAGGTTATGAAATTATACTTAGCGGAAAACTTGCAGGAAAAGGCGGAAGAAAAAGAAAACAGAGAATTGCTGCAGGATATATGAAAAAAGTTGGAGAGCAAGCTAAACTTGTTGATTACGGTGCGGCAACAGCATATCCAAAAGTAGGTGCAATTGGAATTAAAGTAAAAATTGTTAAACCTGAAACAAAATTCCCTGATAAAATTGATATTAAAGAAATAATCAAAAACAAAGATGCTGCAGATAAATTAAGTTCTGAAGAACATGCAAAAGTAAAAGCAGAAGAAAATAAAACTGATGCTGAAGAAGCAGTTGTTGAAACTGAAACCAAAACTGAAGTGAAAACAGCTGAAAAAAATGCAACAGAAGTTAAAGCTGAAGCAAAGGAAAAACCAGTTAAAGAAAAGGCTACAGTTAAAAAAGAAACAAAAGCAACTGAAGAAAAACCAGCAGAAAAAAAAGCAAAAACTTCAGTAGAAAAAGTAGAAGAGAAAAAAGAAGTTGTTAAAGACGCAGTAGAAGAAAAAGCTGAGGATAAAAAAGAAGCAATTGAATCCCCTGCTGAGGAAACCAATAAAGAGACGACCAAAGGAAGTCATGCGGACTCGAAGAGTGCGCAGTCGGTACCGCCGGTCGAAAACGGCGAGTGATATTTATGAGTACAAAAAAATTAACTACATTGAGAGATAACTCAATTGAGGATCTTGAAGCTAAGCTTGTTGAACTTAAAACTGAGCTTTCAAAAGAAAAGGCACTTATTGCGTCAGGAACAAGAGCAGAAAAACCTTCTAAAATTAGAAATA
This sequence comes from uncultured archaeon, assembly GCA_964394025.1. GTDB lineage: Archaea > Iainarchaeota > Iainarchaeia > Iainarchaeales > Iainarchaeaceae > PCWY01. The sequence continues at coordinate 1,758 of CAYMWD010000084.1, forward strand.
CTAGAAGGGACATTGCAAGAGTTCTGACAATAATTAATGAAAAAACAACAGGAGTGAAGAGGTAGGAATGGTCGAAATCGATAAAGTGACTGGTTTACCAAAGGACCTAATGGACTTTGGGGATATCACAAAAGAATCCCAAAAAATTAGAATCAAAGAAGTTTCTAAAAGGTTTGGTAAAATCGTAACGCTTGTAAGTGGTTTTGATGATGAAAATGAAGCAAAAAACCTCGGAAAGGAGATGAAAAGAAAGCTGGCGTGTGGTGGAACAGTAAAAGCAAAGGAAATTGTTTTGCAGGGAAAACATTCTGCAAAAGCAAAAGAAATCCTACTGCAGAACGGCTATAAGGAGGAATTGATTGACGCTTAAATCGGAACATTATTGCATAACCCCCGAAAATCTCATGGTTCATGAGTTGATTGGATTGAAAGCAAAAGTTGTTGATTCAACTGATGCTAACAAAAAAGGCATGAAAGGGGTTGTTGTTGATGAAACAAGAAATACTCTTGTTTTTGACTGCAATGGAATTGAAAAAGTGGTTCCGAAGAAAGAAGTCAAGCTTGAATTTGAGCTTGGAAAGGAAAAGAAAACAATTGACGGAAAGGAAATTGTTTGTAAACCTGAGCAAAGAACAAAAACGCTTTGGGGGAAGAAAAAATGACTGAAAAAAAGGAAACAAAAAAAGTTGAAAGTGCTCATAAGAGTACTGAAAATAAAGTTGCTGTTACAAAGGCAGAAGGATTCAGTGTAAGAGGATCAATTCTTACTGGTACTGTTGTAAGTGCAAAAGCACCTAAAACTGTTACAGTTGAAAGAATTATCACAAAATATATCCCAAAGTACGAAAGATACAAAAAATCAAAATCAAGAATACAAGCACACAACCCTGAAAGCATAAATGCTAAAGAAGGAGATGTTGTAAGAATCGGCGAAACAAGAAAGCTGAGCAAAACTAAAAATTTTGTTGTTTTAGAGGTTATTAAAAAAGGTGAACAGTGATGAAGGCAATAAACGCTTCGATAACAAGAGGATTAACACAAGGAACAATATGTTTCTGCACTGACAATTCAGGTGCAAAAGAAGTGAAAATTATCACTGTGTACAAATACAAAGGAAGAAAAAGAAAATATACTGCAGGCGGAATTGGCGACATGGTTAATGTTGTTGTAAAAAAAGGAAAACCTGAGATAAGAAAAAAAGTTGAGAAGGCAGTTGTTGTGAGAGTAAAAAAAGAGTACAAAAGACCAAATGGAACAAGAATCAAGTTTGAGGATAATGCAGTTGTACTTGTTGATGATAAAGGTCTCCCAAAAGGATCAGAAGTAAAGGGAGTTGTTGCAAAAGAAGTTGGAGAAAGATTTCCTAAAATTGCAGGAATAAGCGCAGGTGTTGTTTAATGGAAAGTTCAAAACCAAAGAAACAAAGAAAGAGACATTACGTCAAAGCTCTTCATAAAATACATAAAGAGTTTGCAATGCACTTGAGCCCTGAGCTTAGAAAAGACATTGGTAAAAGAAACCTCGAGGCAAAAACCGGAGACACTGTAAAAGTAATGAGAGGAGATAAATCATACGTTGGAAAACAAGGAAAAATTGTTTCAGTGACTAGGGTTAAAAGACAGGTTAGAATTGAAGGAATTGTTGGTAAAAAAATGGATGGTACTGAAAGACTTATCCCTTTCAAAGCAAGCAATCTTATGCTTATTTCAGTTGATGATAAAGACAATAAAAGACTGAAAGGAAAGAAAATAACAAAAGAAAAGACTGAGAAGGTAACGAAGGTGACAAAAGATGGCGAATAAGGGCGAAACTAAGAGTCAGAAGAGCATTTCTGCTCCTAAAGTAAGACAGTTCCTAAGAAAGGCAAATGTTTTTACTGTAAAAAGTAGACCTGGCCCACATAGCAAAGAGACATCAGTACCTCTTTCATTTGCAATGAGAACACTTCTCGGAGCAACTGAAAATCTGAAAGAAACAAAAAAAGTAATCTCAAACGGAGATGTTAAAGTTAATGCAAAAATAAGAAAAGATTACAGATTTGCAGTTGGTATTTTTGATACAATTGAACTTGTAGCCTCAAAGAAAAAGTATCGTGCAATTTTGGATAGAAAAGGAAGACTTCAATTTGTTGAAATTGATATTAAATCAAAAGATTTTAAAGTTTCAAAAATTGTGAGCAAAAAAGCAGTTAAAGGAAATAAAACTTGGATTACAACAAACGATGGTTTTACAATTGATATTGGAAAAGAAAAAATAAGCGTTGGAGACAGCATAAAAGTGTCACTTCCTGAAGGAAAAATTGAAGAAATTTTCCCAATGGCTAAAGGAAATAGTATTTTCATTATTGGTGGAACACACGTTGGAAAAACAATTAAAATCAGCGATATTACTGAAGGAACAGGACAAAGAAAAAAACTTATTTCTCTTGTAGAGGGAGATAAAGACTTCCAGACTGTTGCAAAAAATGTTTTTGTAGTGGGCAAGGATAAACCTGCACTAGAGGTGCTTGAAGCAAAGTGATTATTATGACAGAAAACCCTATGAAAAAAATAAAGATTGAAAAAGTGACCGTTAATATAGGTGCTGGCCAAACAGGCGAAGAACTGAATAAAGCAGTAAAAGTTCTTGAAATGGTTACTGGTGCGAAACCTACACGCACAAAATGTAAAATAAAACAACCTACATGGGGTTTAAGAGAAGGAATTAATATCGGTACAAAAGTTACACTTAGAGGTAAGAAAGCAGAATCGTTTTTGAAAGGCGCTTTCCTTGCTAGAGAAAATACAATTAAGAAAAAAAGTTTTGATAAAATGGGAAATTTTGGTTTTGGAATA
>CAYMWD010000085.1:0-4570 GCA_964394025.1 uncultured archaeon
CTCATTAAAACACCTCAATATAGTAACGCATTATATGGTTTTATTTATTGTGTAATAGAAAAAGAAATGAAAAAATAGAATTAAAGGCACTTAGTGCCTTTTTTTGAATTATTTGTTTTTTTCTTTATTTTTGGATTTCTACTACTTTAATCCAAAATTCAAGTGTTTTTCCTGCAAGCGGGTGTTCAAAAAGCAGTATTGCTTTGTTTCCGTCTATTGACTCTACTTTTCCCTGCATTCCATTTGTAGCAAAAACATCCATTCCAACAGTAACATTTCCGTCTGCTGAAATTTGGTTCAGGTCTGCTTCTATTCTTTGACCTTCGCCTGCTTTTCCGTATGCATTTTCAGGTGCGATAGTAACAGTTTTTTCTTCATTAAGTTTCATTCCGATTACTGCTGCATCAAAGCCTTTTATCATTTGGCCTGCTCCGGCTTCAAACTCAAGAGGTCCGCGTCCTTCACTTTTGTCAAATACTTCGCCTGTGTCAGGAAAAGTTCCTTTGTATTCTACTTTTACTTTGTCTCCATTTTCTACTATTTCCATTGAATCAACTCCGTTATCAAGTTTATCTAAGCATACCCATCCTGCTGGTCCGCATGCTTCTTCATAAGTCATTCCCTGCGGTACAATATCGCAAAGGTTAAATGTACAATCACAACCAGGGTTTGCTGCTTCGCATTGTTCGTCAGTATCAAAACCTAATCTATCTGTAGCATCTTCTTCAGTCTGTTGTGCACAGCCTGCAATAAAAATCATCAATATTATTCCAAGTATTGCTATTTTTTTCATAAAACCACCGTTTTATTTTGATTCCGAAACAATTAAAAGGTTCATATTTTTTATTCAAAAAAATAAAAATTCGCAGAGGACGAGATTTGAACTCGCGCTTCCCGGGGGAAACCTGGTCTCAAGCCAGGCGCGTTAGACCACTCCGCCACCTCTGCAGTCACCTTTTCTTTTTCTTTGCCTTTTGAGGGCAGAAAAAGAAAAGCTGAACCAAAAGAAAAAGAACCTTGCTTACGCAGTATTTCCTTTTAGTTCAATAGAGATTGGGTTGAATTAGGCTTAAAAAAGTTCTTGCATGTCTTCTTTTTGCGATTTAAGGGAAAAGAATAGGTATTACTTCTATTACAATGAGAATTACAATAATAAGCTCTAATAATACTAGTGTTATTTCATAAATTTGGTTGTGCTTTTCAAGTACTTTATTGTTAAGTTTTTGATAAATTAATTCAAGTTCTCTGTTCTTTGATTTTAAACTTTCATCCCATTCTTTGAGGTGAAATTCGTCTACTGCAAAAGAGTAAAGTTGTGCAAAATAATTATCTCCAACCAGTTTCATTGTGTTATCTATTTTATCTGTTATTTCTTGTATCCACAAAGTAAATTTTGATAATTCGTCAAGTGTTTTACTGTAATTTTTTTTCGAGTCTGTTTTTTCTATTTCTGAATATAATTCGTCAAGTTTTTTGTCAAGTATTTTATCATATGTTCTCATTTCAAGTAATTGCACAAGCGAATACTCAAGAACATTTATTGTATCAAATGGAATTTCAGTATCAATTATAAATGAAGAATTTTCATCAACTATTACAAGGTCTGTATCATAGTATGAAAGCATTCTTTTTGTTGTTTTTTCGATTGTTTGTTTGCTTAGTTTTCTTTTTTCTGATTTTAGTATTCTGCTTATTTCTTGTCTGTTTTTTTCGACAAAATCTGTGCAGTTTATTTTTCCGTCATTTTTCAAAAATACTATTGTGTAAGTTTCAAAAAAAGTTATTTCATTTTCTTTTGATTTAAGGGCAGGGTCTATTTTTTTTGCAATTTCATTTACTTTTTGCTCAAGAATCGCATCTATTTTTCCAGTAGATTCAATTTCTATTATTTTTTTTCTAGCATCTTCAAGACTTCCTGAAAAATCAATTATTATTTTTGCCGAAACAACACCCAATTCAAAAATTTTGGTATCAATAAGGGTATTTTTTAATTTTCCATTTAATTCGATTTCTGTTTTATTTTTAACTAAAAGCGGAGCCTGAGTGTAATTGATGTATTTAGGGTAAAGTAGTTTGGATTGGCTGAATGGTATATCTTTGCTTGATTCTTTAATACAGCTTTCTGCTTTTTTTATGTCAATTTCTTCTGCGAGATTGATTATTTTTATTCTTACAATTTTTACTTCAACCATAAAGGTCATTTCTTTTTGTGTAATTAATTACTATTCATTTGATATTAATAAGGGACTCTATTGCATGTTTTATTCCATTTTCATTTTTAAAAATGTAACTTCCTGCAACAAGAATATCTGCTCCTGCTTCTACGCATTTTTTTCCTGTTTCTGCATTTACTCCGCCATCAACTTCTATTTCGCATGAAAGTGATTCTTCATCAATTTTTTTACGTAAAAATGAAATTTTTTCAAGTGCTTTTTCGTTAAATGATTGTCCGCCAAAACCTGCATCAACGCTCATTACAAGAACTAAATCAAGTTTTTCTAAAAAAGGAACAAGTGATTCAGGGTTGGTTTCATTATTTATTGTCATTCCTGTTTTCATTCCTAAATCTTCAATTTCAGAAATAATTTCAAAAGAATTTATTTTATTTTGTGTTTCAACATGAAAATTAAATAGTTCATTTCCCATTTCGCAAAAATCTTCTAAATAGTCTCTTGGAGTTGAAACCATTAAGTGAGATTCAAAAAATAATTTTGTTTTTGGTCTTAATTCTGCTATTTCGTTTTTATCCACGCCGGTATTAGGGACATATTCATTGTCCATTATATCCCAATGTATTCTATCAATGTTTGATTCTTCAAGTTCTTTTAACCATTCACTTGATTTTGAAAAATCAACTCCTAATACTGATGGTGCTATTTTTGTCATAATTATCTAACTCAATTAAACTTTATAATTTAAACGGAGAGAAATCTGTTTTGTAATCATATTCATCTATTCCTTCCGCTTTCTTCAAAAATCCAGTAATTGCATAAGTTATTGGGGTAAATAATATTTCCACTGCTGTTTTGAAAATGTAATTTGAAACAATAAGTGCAATAAAAATCTCTGTCGGCATTGTTCCCCAAAATGCAATAAAAGCAAAAATAAGTGTATCAATCCCTTCTCCGATTAGTGTAGAGCCGATTGTTCTTTTCCAAAGTTCTTTTCCTTTTTGCATAATTTTCATTTTTGCCATAATATAGCTGTTGGAAAACTCTCCTGCAAAATAAGCTATTACTGAAGCAATTACAATTCTAGGCACAATGCCCAAAATTACATCGTATGCTCCTTGATTTCCCCAGTTTGCTTCTGAAGGCAATAATCCTACTATTGCAAAAACAACACTCATTAGGATAATTGAAAATAATCCTGTCCAAATCACTTTTCTTGTTTGTTTGTATCCATAAACTTCTGTAAGAATATCTCCAAAAATATAACTCAAAGGGAAAAGAAGTGTGCCTGCATCAAAAATCAAAAAACCAATTTGGACAATTTTTGTTGATGCAATATTTGAAATTATTAATACTGCTACAAAAATTCCTGTAATTATTGCAAGGTATTTTCCTGTTTTTGTTTCTGTTTGGAGAGTCATAAAAATCATTTCGAGCCAATGCTTTTTAACATTTTCTTTTCAGAAAAAGTTCCTTTCTTTATTTCATTTCTAATTCTTTTAATCAATGCTTGCACGAAAAAAATGTTGTGATAGCTTAACCACTTTTGTCCATTTTCTTCTTTTGTTCTGAATAAGTGGTGCATATAACTTCTTGAATAATTTTTGCAAACAAAGCATTCGCATTTTTTATCAAGTGGATTAATGTCAAGTTTGTGTTTTGCAGAATCAATATTTTCATATCCTTTATTTGTAAAAAATCTGCCGTGCCTTGCGGTTCTTGCCGGAAAAATTGAATCAAAACAATCAACTCCTCGTGCAATTGCTTTTACAATATCTTCTGGTGAACCTACGCCCATCAAATAACGTGGTTTGTTTTCGGGAATCACAGCAAGAGATGTTTCGATCGCTTCTAACATTTTTGAAGGTGGCTCTCCAATTGCAAGTCCCCCTACTGCTATTCCATCAAAATCAATTGAACTTATTTGTTCTGCGCTTTTTTTTCTGAGTTTTTTATTAATTCCACCTTGGCAGATTCCAAATAAAAGTTGTTTTTTATTTTTGTGAGCTTCTTTGCATCTTTGTGCCCAACGAAAAGTTCTTTCTGTTGCTTCTTCGACTCTTTTATCATTTGCTCCTGCTAAGGGCACATCATCAAGACACATTGCAACATCATTTTCAAGTGTGTTTTGAATTCTGATTGATTCTTCAGGAGTAAACAACATTTTTTTTCCTGAAAATGGATTCCGAAAAGTAACGCCTTCTTCTGAAAGTTTTAAGCAAAAGTTTTCACTCAATACTTGGAATCCGCCTGAGTCTGTGAAAAGTCCGTGTTTCCAATTCATAAATTTGTGCAAGCCTTTGTGTTTTTTAATAACCTCTAACCCTGGTTTCATTGAAAGAATAAACGCGTTGCTAATCATACACCTTGTGCCTGTTGATTCAACCTCTTCGTTTGAA
>CAYMWD010000086.1:0-4559 GCA_964394025.1 uncultured archaeon
CCAAGAATACTTTTGTCAGAAAAATGAGAAATCATTTCTTTTATCCAATTTTTATCAGGAATACAGTCATTATCAGTAAAAAGAATTAAATCTGATTCAGAGTTTTTTATTCCAAAATTTCTTCCCACCACAGGACCAGAAGGAGATTGTTTTAAGTATTTAATATTTTTGAATTTTTTTCTTTTTTCATCGCACAATTTTTTCAAATCTTGTTTGCTTCCATCATCAACAATAATTAGTTCATATTTTTCAGAAGGATAATTTTGTGCAATAAGCGCATCAATTGCTTTTTCCAGAAGTTCTTTTCTGTCACGACTTACGATTATCACTGATGCATCAATCATTGAATCCACCTATAAATTCTAAGGGTGTTGCCTTCTAAATCTTCATGAATTAATTCCAAATTTGATTCATTTTCATTGATAAAATCAACAATTTTCTGCCTTTCTGCATTAACTGTTCCCTGTCTGATGCTGTCGCGATTCACTCTATTTCCATAGTATAATTCCATTACATATGTGTCGTTTGAAATAAATTGTTCAATTTCAAGATTTTCAGGATTTCCTGCTAACCCCTGTTCAAAATCAATATTTAGATATTTTTTATTTTCAAAAATTTCTTTTTGGAAATATATACAGTCATCAGAGCTTCCAATCACAAGAGAATCTTCAGGAATACCTTCTTGAATTGCTGTAAGAACGTTTGCTCTTGTATTAACAAGCTCAGAGTGTTTCATTGACATAAAACCGGTTCCTAAAATAAGTGCAATAAAACCAATTGCTAAAATTATTTTTGGAATAACAATTTTATTTTCTTTAATAAAATTATCAAGCAGAACAGAGTAAGGAATTATCAAAAGCCCAATAAGCGGAATTAAATATCTGAGTCTTGCAACAAAAGTTGATTCAATTGAAAAAGCAAATGCAAAAAATTCTGTAAATCGCGCATTCAGAATTAAATAAGCAATTATAATTAGAGCAAATTCTTGTTTAAGGGAAAATTTTTTTGAAATAAAAGGAGAAATGAGCATTAGAGGGTACATTGCAAGCAAAATCAAAGAATAAATTATTAAATCAGCAAAATACCTTGAAAAGAACCCTTCAATTAATCCTCTTTCAGAAAACAAAAGAGATGCAACAAGCCCGAGACCACTGTAAGTTCCTGTATTAAACGCACCTGAATATGCAAAGGTGTTAAAAATTAAAATAACAATTCCAACAGGCACTGCTCCAAGTGCAAAATAAATTGCTTTACTCCAATTTTTTTTCAGAAGACAGGGAATAAGAAAAGCAAGTAAACCAAAAATCGCATCATATCTGACTAAAACAGCAAGACTGAAAAAAAATCCTGAAATTAGCCAGTCTCTTTTTTTACTTTCAATAAAAAATAATGTGCCTGCTAAAAAACCAGTAAGAACTAAAAGTTCAGGGTAAAGAGTTCGTGAACTCCACAACATAACTGGAAGAAAAAGATAAAGCAATGAGAAAATTTTATTTACTTTTAATTTTTTCAAAATTAAAATAAGAAGTAAAAAATTAGCTAAATGAACTAGCAAGCCTGAGAGCATTATTGCGTTGATTCCAAAAAAAGTGAAAGGAATAAGAAAAAATGATTTTCCAGGAAAGTATTTTGAAACATAGCCATTTGAGTTTAACAAATCGGAACGGCACGCGTATTCGGGTTCCTGAACGCCTAATTTTCCTTCGCTGAACAAAACTGCATTTTTTGCATATTCGTGTTCATCAATCGAAACATACATTGAAGGAAAGAACATTAAGTAAATTAAAATGTAACAAATTACAGCTAGTAAAATGACTTTGTTTTCATTATTTGATAAATTTAATTTCATTATTTTACCCTAAATTGTGTAAATCAATAAGAAGTTTCTTTATTAATAAATTAGCTGAATTTGATTAAAAAAGCTGTTTTGGTACAAACCTATTCAAGCAAAACAGCGCAAATATGTTCAATTTCTTCATTTGAAAGACCAGGATAGGAAGGAAGACATAAACCAGTATTAAACGCCAATTCTGCATTAGGAAGTGATTTTGTTTCAAAAGGTGGCATTGAAGATAAAGGATAAAAGAACCGCCTTGATTCTATTCCTTTATTTTCCAATTTTTTGGAAAGCGAATCAGGATTTGCAATCATAATCCAATAAAGCCAGTAAACATTACGCGTATTTTTTTCTTCTGAAGACAAAGTAAAAGAATCACTAAGCAGAGAATTATATTTTTGTGCAATTTTTCTTTTTGATTCAATTTTTTTCTCGATTTTTTCAAGTTGAGCAACACCAAGAGCAGCCTGCAAATTAGTCATCCTGTAATTATATCCAACAATTTCATGCCAATATCTTTTTTCTTTTCTCATGCCGTGATTTTTTAGAATATTGACTTTTTCCATTATTTCCTCATTATCTGAAACAACCATTCCACCTTCGCCAGTGGTTATTATTTTATTTCCATAAAAAGAAAAAATTGCAGCATCTCCAAAAGAACCCGCTTTTTTTCCACCGATTTCTGCACCGTGAGATTCCGCGGCATCTTCAATTACAAAAATGTCTTTTTCTTTTGCGATTTCAATTATTTCTTTCATTTCAGCAGGTCTGCCATAAAGGTGAACAGGAATTATTGCTTTAGTTTTTTTAGTGATTTTTTCTCTTATCGAATCAGGAGAAATGTTAAGAGTTTCAGAATCAACGTCTGCAAGAACTGGTTTTGAACCAGCATGAATTACTGCATTTGCTGTCGCCGCAAAAGTCAAATCAGGAACAATTATTTCAGAACCTTTTGGAATGCTAAGAGCTTCAACTGCAAGGTGAAGTGCAGTTGTTCCATTAGATGTTGTTGAAGCATATTTTGTTCCGATATAATTTGCAAATTCTTTTTCAAATTGCTCCACAAATTTTCCTGCAGACGAAACCCATTTTGAATCAATACATTCATTAATGTACTTTGATTCATTCCCTGAAAAAGAAGGGCAATAAATGGGAATTTTACTGCCAAGGCCATTTTTTGTTGTTTTCATAAAACCAATCCACTGTTTTTCTTATTCCGTCCTTAAAACTTGTTTTAGGTTTCCAGCCAGTTAAATGATTAATTTTGAAATAGTTTGCCTGAAGTCTTTCAACATCCAACGGCCTTAATCTTGCCTCATCAAGTGCAATTTCCATATTATTAACACCCATTACTTCAGCAATCTGTTCGGCCATTTCCCTGACACTATAATCAATTCCAGTGCCTGAATTGAAAACCTGCCCCTCTGCTTTTTCATGCAACATCAAAGCCATTGCTGAACGCGCAGCGTCAACCACATAAGTAAGGTCTCTTCTTGCATTCACATTTCCAAGGGTTAATTTATTTGAATTTGAAAGCTGTGAAATTAATTCTGGAATAATATACGGGTGGGATTCTCTCGGCCCGAAAACATTGAACTGTCTTAGAATAATTACAGGAAGTTCCTGTTCATAATGCATAGTATAACAAATTCTATCAGCCGCAACTTTGCTTACAGCATAGGTTGACATTGGATTTAATGGGTGATGTTCATCCATCGGAACTCGCTGTGCACCACCATAAACTTCAGATGTTGAATATTGAATTATTCTTTCAGTTCCTGCGTTTTTACACGCAAGAAGAACATGCATTGCACCCAAAGAATTTACTTCAAAAAATTCTCTTGGTTTGGAATAACATTCAGGAATATATGGCATTGCCGCAAGGTTGAAAACAAAATCAGTATTGTTTCTTTCAAGCACTTTTTGAAAGTCATCACTCATAATGCTTATTTCCTCAAGCTTAATTGAATCTTTTACCTCGTCCAAAAATTCCTTTCTTCCGCTGAGAAAATTATCGACAACAGTAACATTAGCATTTTCAGCTAAAAGCTCCCTTACAAGAGTAGAGCCAATAAAACCAGCTCCACCAGTAACTACCACATTTTTACCATTAAAACTAACCACTATTAATCATACCTCGTAATACTTTATCATACCTACTCTTTTTATTGTTTTGTGTGTGTATAGAATTATGAAAGAACGTATAACAATTTCAGTCGAAAATAGCGCAATTTCCCTTATTGACAGTAAAATAGGCAGAAATAACATCCAAAATAGGTCTCAGGCTATTGAAAGCATTATTTTCGAGTATTTTTCAGCAGTAAGCCAAATGAAGGCAATTATTCTTGCAGGTAAAAAGCCAAGCGAAGAAAGCATCAAAGAAACCTTAAAATATCTGGAACAAATTGGTGCAACTGAACTTTTAATTGCAGGCGGAAAAAACAATGAAGAATTGTTTACTATAATAAATTCAAATAATTATTACAAAGAAAGAACGACTTTTTTGAAGGAAACAAAAGAGCTTGGTACTGCTGGAATAATTAAATCTGCAGAAGCACAAATCAACGGGCCGTTTTTTGTGATTTATTCAGACATAACTTACAACCTGAATTTTAAAGATATGCTGGAACACCATAAAAACTCCAAAAATCTTTCAACAATTGCAGTAACAACCCCTGAAAAAAAATCAGACATTGTAGATAATATTAAAGTTAGCGGGAAT
>CAYMWD010000087.1:0-4465 GCA_964394025.1 uncultured archaeon
AAAATACTTGATAACTTGAGTAATTGGTTTTGTAATTGCACTCATTGCTTTTTTGCTCATTCTTTTAATAGTAGATTCAGGCATGTAAAAAGTAACAACGCCTTGGCGTAATGCTTTTTCCACTTCGCCTGTTTTAGGCGGTCTTGCAAAATGTATCTTATCCATGCTACTCATTTTTGTTTAACGTAACGTTTTTAAGTAATCTTTAGCTGATTCTCTATAAATTGGTGTAAGAATGAGTTATAAATTTGTTTCTGTAGAAGAAGCCTCAGAAGCCCTTAGAAAAGGGGAAATTCTCATTATGGTGGATGATGAAAGCCGTGAAAATGAAGGCGACTTAGTAATTTCTGCTGAAAAAGTTACGCATGAGGCTCTTAATTTCATGGCTAAAGAAGCCCGAGGGCTTACTTGTGTGCCTATTAATAGCAAAAAAGCCTTACAGCTTGATTTACCTAGGATGACGCCTTCAAAGGACAGGCTTGATACGCCTTTTACTGTTTCTGTTGATGCATCAACTGGTGGAACAGGCATAAGTATTTCTGACAGGCTTCTTACAATTAAAACAATTCTTGATGATTCTTCAAAACCAAATACTCTAAGCAGACCTGGCCACATTTTTCCTCTTGTTGCAAGAGAAGGCGGAACACTTGAACGAGCAGGCCACACTGAAGGCACAACTGATTTGCTTGAAATCGCTTCGCTGAAACCTGTTGGAGTAATTTGTGAAATAATGAATGAAGATGGTTCAATGGCTAGGTTGCCTGAACTTGAAAAGTTTGCTGAAAAGCATTCAATGAAAATTGTTACAATAAAAAGTATTATCGAATATAGGTTGAAAAAAGGAAAACAAATAAAACAAATTTCAAAAGTAACCTTGCCCACACGATTCGGAGAATTTGATTTGTACTCTTACTTTGATGTGCTTAATAAAAATGAATATATTTGTCTTGTGAAAGGAAACATTTTAGAAAAAAAAGATGTTCTTGTCAGAGTTCATTCTGCTTGTCTTACTGGTGATGTTTTACATAGTATGAAATGTGATTGCGGAGAACAATTGGATGAAGCAATGAAATTAATTCAAAAAGAAGGCGGTGTGCTTTTGTATATTCCTCATCATGAAGGCAGAGGAATAGGATTATCAAATAAAATCAAAGCTTATGCGCTTCAGGAAAAAGGCAAGGATACTGTAGAAGCAAATTTGGCTCTTGGGTTTGAAGAAGATGAAAGAGACTTTGGTGTCGGAGCACAAATTCTTCGTGATTTAGGCCTTACCTCAATAAAAGTCCTTACCAACAATCCAAAAAAACTCGAAGGTCTCAAAGCATTTGGCCTTGAAATAAAAGAACAAATTCCTCTTAAAATTAAATCAAACCCTTACAACAAAGCATACCTTGAAACAAAAAAAACCAAAATGCACCACACACTTTAAAACCAAAAAAAGTTTCCGCTAAGTTTAAAATTCACTATCTCCTCTAACTTATATGCTGAAAAAAACTGCTGCACTAATTGGTCTTATTATAGCAACTCTTATTTGGGCAATTAATGGGGTTGTTTACTATGAGTTCATTGCGCTTGGTTTTTCAGCAGTGCTTATTCTTTGGATTATACGTTTATTCAGATTTATTGCTGTTTGGTTTATTTCTGATTTTAAAGGAGTAAAGCACGAACTCATAAAAGACAAAAAAGAGCTTACTTTTGTTTTACTTAACGGAATTTTTGCATTCCTAACTCCCTTGTTTTTTGTTTTTGCATTAATGTACACAAAACTCTCAAATGTTTATTTTATTACTTACAGTGCGCCAGCATGGGTAATGATTGGTGCTTTCTTTTTTCTGAAAGAAAAAATAAATGTAAAAAAAATAGCCGGTTTGCTTCTTACAATTGCAGGAATATTCATGATTGCATCTCCTGAAAATATTTTTTCACTTGATACAGGCGTAATATTCAGTTTGCTTTGTGCAATTTTTTATGCAGGAGATATAATCACAGGCAGAGAATTGAAAGATTATCCTCTTCACACTGTTTCAATTTACTCAAATGGTTTTTCATTCATTGGTTTAAGTCTGCTTCTTCCTTTTTCATTCAAAGTTCCTGCTTTTGAACACGAGCTTTTTTACTTTGCAATAATAGGTCTTATTGTTCTTGGTCTTCTAAGAGGATTAGCAAGTGACCTTTATTATTATGCTCTTGAAAAACTTGACGCATCAACAGCATCAATAATCAGTCTTGTGGAATTAATTTTTGCATCATTATTTGCAGTAATATTTTTTGCTCAATTTCCAACAGTAAAAGAAATTGCAGGATACATTCTCATAATGGCATCAGCATTAATAATTATTTTAAGAAAATCAGATATAAAACAATTTGAATACTTGCTGCATTTGAAAAGGCATCACTGATTCAGATTTTTTCATAAATATTTTTTCTGTGTCCGACTCTGAGAACCTGTATTCGATTTTTATCTCTTTTAATGTCTGCTATTATTCTATAATCGCCTACTCTTGCTTTATAATCAAGCCTTCCCGAGAGTCTTTCAAAGAAATTAAAAGGGTCTTTTTTAGATTCAATTAGTTTGAGAAAAATTCTTTCTTTTACTTTTTTTGGAAGTTTATTCATTTCTTTAATGGTTTTTTTATCAAAAACAAGTTCAAAGACCATTATTAGAGCCCCAGAATTTTTCTTGCTTCATCTTCAGTGTAAAATTCTCCAGAACTTATTCTTTTTCTTGCAGCTTCAATCGCTTCAATAGTTTTTTTGCTTAAAACAGGCTCTTTTTTTGTTGTCTCTGCAATGTAAATGAGTTTTTTAACAATCTCTTCATAAGACTCGTTTTTGTATTCTCTGAATTCATTCAAATTTTCTTTTGTTTTTTCCATGAGCTTAATAGTAGTGACCATAGTATACTAAGGTATACTCAAGTATTTATTTATTTCTTTTTTGTGTTTTCTGCATATCCAGAATAAAAGCTAACATTTTTATAGTAAAAAGGAGTATTTGCAATTATATGGTTGCAAAATCTGGCTATCCTGAATTATCTGAAAAGGAAGCCAATGTTCTTGAACTTGTGAAAGAAAACTGGCCGATTTCTGCTCTTGAAATTGCGGAGCATATGAATGAAGATCTTTCTTCTCATGAGTTCAAAAAAAAACATTCCACTAATTATGTTTATTATTTGAAAAAATTGGTTGACAAAAGACTTGTTCTTTCTAAACGAGTCGGTAATGCACTTATTGTTTGGCCGATTGAAGTTGAAGCTTATAGGGCGATTCATAATATTATCAAAGGCAGTCATTCTAGGGGTGATGAGTAATGCTTAATTCTTTTTTAGATAAATTCATTTCAGCCTTTTTCTTTTCTTTGCAAGAAAAGAAAAACCCTGGGGAAAAAGAAAAGAAACCTGCTTTCGCAGAGGTGATTTTCTTTGCTTAATTCTTTTTTAGATAAATTCATTTTCACTAGTGCTTTGAAGTATAGGCACAATAATTTTTTTCTTGTGAATATGCCGTTTGTAATATTGCCTATTGACATGATTACTGAAATTGCAAAAAAAGAAAATAAAGACCTTAATCTGGATTTGTATTATTCTGTAAAAGAAGGAATCAAGAAGAGATTGAAAACTGATTTTGAAAAAGATTTTGGAGTTCGTGGCGAAAAAGGTTTAGAGTTTATGGAAACTTTTTTTACTGCTTCTGGCTGGGGCAAGCTTGAAAGAAATGATCTTGATTTTGAAAAAAAGTATGCAATAGTTAATGTTACTAACTCTCCAGTTGCAAACGAATGCCCAAAATGCGAACTTCCGGTTGATACATTTCTAAGAGGAGTAATAGCAGGCATATTTTCAATTTACTTTGATACTGATGTTGATTGTGTTGAAATAAAATGCTCAGCCCAAAACCAAAAATCATGCGAATTCATAGTAAAACCATTACACGAATTTAATTTCGAAAACAAAATAACAAGAATGCAATTGAGGGTTGAATGATTTTATTTAAAGTTTATATTCAATTATTTCTTTTATTATTTTAGCTCTTCTTTGGATTTGTTTTGCCATGTTTATTGAAAGTTCTATTCCATAATCTGTTTGATTTTTGTGGGAAATAAGGAATTCATAATTGTTCTGATATTTTTTGAATTCTTTTCCTAGAAATTTTTCTAGTTCTCGAAAGTAAGTAGTGTCTTGATGTGGTTTGTTTCTGGGTATTTTGTTTAGAAATTTTTGGCATAGAGCATTGTGGTAATTAATTACAGAGTTGATGAACAGATGTGCTGATGTGTGATATTTTTCTTCATCAAACTGCTGTTCTGCTACTTGAAAGCGTTCATTAGCAATGTCAAGGTGCTGTTTGTAAGTGTTCAAACCATTTTCCTCCTTTGATTATTTTTCCTTCCAGCAGAATGTTGTGTATTAATTTGTCTTTTTCTTTAATCCTTGTTTCAATTTCTTTTTTTTCCATAATAATTGGAG
>CAYMWD010000088.1:0-4462 GCA_964394025.1 uncultured archaeon
AATGGTTTGTCCTCATGCTGCAATAAGAATGAAACAAATTGCACAAGAAAATCTAACCAACAAACCAACTGGATTCAATACACTTAAATCAAATACAAAAAATGACAAAGATTTACAGTTTAGAATTCAAGTTTATCCTGAAGATTGTATCGGGTGCACTCTTTGTGTTGGTGCTTGTCCAGTAAAGGCGCTTGAAATGAACCCTATTGAAAATGCAAGAGCTTCTGGTGAAAATGAAAATCAAAAATTCTACGAATCTTTGCCCGACAATGTGCTTGATGGAATAGATTTATTTTCAATTAAAGGTTCGCAATTTAAAGTTCCTTTGTTTGAATTTTCAGGCGCCTGCGGGGGTTGTGGAGAAACACCTTACCTAAAACTTCTTACTCAGCTTTATGGTGAAGATATGATTATTGCAAATGCAACTGGTTGTTCGTCTATTTATGGCGGAACATTCCCAACTACGCCTTATGCAACAAATAAAGAAGGCAAAGGACCTGCTTGGGCAAATTCCTTATTTGAAGATAATGCTGAATACGGTTTAGGAATGAAGTTAGCTTTAGAATCGCATAGACAACAACTTCACGCTGCTCTTGAACAAATTTCAAAAGAAGGTTCAAAGGAAATGAAAGAAAAAGCTGAAATTGCCTTGAAAATGTGGGAATTAAAAGATGCAGATGCAAAAAAGAATGCTTCTGAAATCAAATCCATTATTTCTTCAGAATTAAAATCAGCAAAAGGTTCATCTAAAGAGGCTCTTGAAAAAATAAATGAGTTCAAAGATTACATTACTGATAAAGACATTTGGATTATCGGTGGTGATGGTTGGGCTTATGATATTGGTTATGGCGGTCTTGACCATGTGCTTGCTCAGGGAAAAAATGTCAATGTTCTTGTAATGGATACTGAGGTTTATTCCAACACAGGCGGACAAGCTTCAAAAGCAACACCTATGGGTTCAGTTGCAAAGTTTGCAGCTGCAGGAAAGCCAACAGCAAAAAAGAATCTTGGTTTGATGATGATGACTTATGGAAATGTATATGTTGCTTCAATTGCAATGGGTGCAAATCAAATGCAGACTCTTAATGCAATTAAAGAAGCAGAAGCATATGATGGACCATCAATAATAATTGCTTATGCGCCTTGTATTGCGCATGGAATAAATATGGGTGAAAGTCAAGAAGAACAAAAGCGTGCTGTTCAATCAGGTTATTGGCCATTGTATAGATTTAACCCTAATCTTGCAAAAGAAGGTAAATCACCTCTTATTTGGGAAACTCCTGCAAAAACAATGAAATATCAAGATTTCCTTATGGGTGAAAATAGGTATAAAATTCTTGCAAGAGAAGATCCTGAAAGAACAAAAAAACTCTTTGAGCTTGCTGAAAAAGATGCTGAAAGAAGATTTGAAAACATACAGGATTATGCGGGAAAAGAGTAGCTTTAATTCTTTTTCCCTCCAATTATTTTCATGCACGAAAAACACGGAGTAACAGGTGTTCTTTATGACACAAAAGAAGGTAAAAATTATTTTCTTTTACTGCATCGGGTTCTAAATTGGAAAGGCTGGGAGTTTGTTAAAGGCGGTATTGATGAAGGTGAAGAGCCTGTTGGTGCTGTTCTTCGCGAAGTAGAAGAAGAATCTGGTCTTTCAAACGTTTCTATTATTGCAGTAATGCCGAAAAAAGTTACCTGGATTGCAAAAGATACACGCTATATTTACACTCCTTTTGTTCTCAAAGCAAATATTAATGAAGAAGTTAATCTTGAACAAGAAATAATTGAACATGATGATTTCAAATGGGTTTTGGAAAAAGACGTTGAAAGAATGCTTACTCATGAAGACAATAAAAAAATATTTCACGAGGCACTTGATATAATTGGGCAAAAAAATGAATGAACGAATTGAAGCAATAGTAATTGGAAAAGTTCAAGGGGTTTATTTTCGCGGAACAACCGTTTCGCGAGCGCTTGAATTAGGCCTTACCGGCTACGCAAAAAATCTTTCAGATGGTTCAGTAGAAGTTATTGCCGAAGGCAAAAAAGAAAAAATTGCAAAATTTGTTGAGTTTCTTCACAAAGGGCCAATGACTGCAAGAGTAGATAAAGTAAAAATAAACTATTCTCCTGCAATAAATGAATTTGAAGAATTCAGAACAAAATATTGATTATTTTACTTATTATGTTTTGTTTTTTATTGGTTTAATTTAATTCTGCACAGTTAGCATTATTTCTTTTTTATAAAAAGCACCATTGATTACAGTATTTACATCAAAGGTATATGTTCCAGGTAGAATGTTTCCTACTGGATTTACTATAAAAGTAATTTCCCTTGAAGCTCCTTTTGAGATAACTGCTATTTGTCCTTTAAATTTTTCATTTAATGGATAAATATCAAATTCGCTATTTTCTCTTGCCCCATATTTTAAGGAAACATTTTCTGCATCATTCTCTGAAATATTTGTTACATTAACAAAAAGCTTTGTCTGCTCTCCTGGTTTTATTGGAGATTTTTCAAACCGCATGCTAAGAGGGTCTGGTTTTACATTCTCGGATGCCCACATTCCAACAAGTACAAGTAAAATTATTACTGTAATCCCTGCAATTGGAACAATCATTTTCTTTGGGTCTATTCCAAGATTAAAATCTGGACCTGAATCATATAAACTCATTATTTATCACTCACAAATAAGCATTAACCATTATTTAATAATTGCCTAAACAAATGTTTACTTCTTTTAGTACTTCTTTAAGGCAGAACAAAAAGTTTATCATCATTTTTGCCATCAAGAAGCTTAAGCCTTACACCTGCATCAATCCATGCATGTGCATAGCTATAAGCTGCAAGTGCGGTAAAAAGTTCACCTTTTTGCTCAAAATATTGTCCATCTGATAAATATGATTTTGCCATGAACAAAAGATCTTCTGCATTATTTTTTTGCTCTTCAGTAAGATTCTGTAAAAGTTCTACTTTTTCAAGTGCCTTTTTTGTAAGCTCTCTGTACTTAACAACTTTTTTTTCAATCGTTTCTTCGCTCATTCAAGATCACTCAATTCGCGCAAACCTTCAACTTCTTTTTCATTAAGTTTTCCACATACAATTAATGATTGCGGAAAAGAAGTAAAGTTAAAATTTTTAAGTCGTTCCATATTGTCTGCTTTTATTTGCTGTCCTTTTCCTCCAAGTCCTGCAATTCCAATCATTATTGTATCATTAAGAACCGATTGTTCTCTTTTTTCTTCAATACTTTCCAAAATATCTATTGCATTTCTTATGCTCATTAGCCTATCTTCATCTTTTCTAATATCTAAAAGGCAAAGAGTGTGAAGCCCTATATTTTTATTTTGAATAATAACATCGTAGAAACTTTCAGGCTCATAATATTCTTCATGAAAAACAATGCTGGTAGTTTTGCCGAACTTGTATCTCTCAAGCCCGGTGAATGCAGTAAATTCAAAAATTCCCATTCCTGGAATAATTTGTGTTTTTATTCCTTTTTTTGAAGCATCCAATAAAACCTGCAAATGAGTTGTTGCTCCAAGCGGATTTCCATAAATGCACAAGGCAATTTTTTGCTTTTCAGCCTCTTCGAAAATAGAATCAAATCCCTCTTCCACTTCTTTTCGTCCAAGTTCAATGGTTTTTTTGCCGATTAGTTCTTCAAATCCAGTTTTTGTTCCTTCGGAGTATTGTGAAGTATAAGTTTCTAAATACACCTTATCGCACTCTCTAAGCAATTCTAAAGCCTCGAGTGTAAGGTGCTTTGGTTTCAAACCTATTCCTACTAAATATAACATGATAAAATTAGACTACGAAAACCTATAAAAAAGCAATAAATTCCTAAAATCCGCAAGTACCAACAGCTAAAGTAAGCAAATCTCTTCCGCCTGTAGCTATTCCTAGGATTATTATTGTCATTTTAACAAATCCTGCAAAGTTTTTGTCCTTCAAATCTCTGTCAATATAATACACAATCAAAAGTGCAAGTGAAACTTTTACAAGTATAAAAAGTGCAGGATGAACTGCAAGAATTGATTCGCTCAAAGGATGCTGTTCACCGCATGAAAGAATATCTGTTGCAACAAATGTTGCGCAACCATCAAGTGCTTGTCCCGCAACAACAAGAAGGTTTAATTTATTTTTGAAAAAATCTTTTTTCCATAATTCAACAATTACTTTAACTACGCCAGTAATAATTGCGACCATCACCAGCACTAATGCAAACTCAAACCATGCTTTGAAAATAGAAATTTCATAAAGTACAATAGGTAAAGCAACAAGTGCTCCTATTCCTGCAAATAATTTGTGGAAATTATTTTTTCCGTATTTGTGTGCAATCAAAAGACCAAGAACAGTTATTCCTGCGGTAAGAAACCAAATTCCCGGCGTAAAAGTCCAGAATCCAACATCTAATGGACTGCATGTTTTTGTAAAAGCGCCCATATCATTGAGCACTCTAAG
>CAYMWD010000089.1:0-1740 GCA_964394025.1 uncultured archaeon
TAAATTAATATAACATTTAATGTTATATATTAAGTATGGTTTGGGATGTAATTGAAAATAAAGGAAAAGCAAATTCCACTTGGTTCAGAAAAGGACATAATCAAATTGAAGTTTTACTTACACAAAGGAGAAGTGATTAGAGTGTCAATTGCACTTGTTTGTGAAATAAATGAAGCGGAAGAGTGTATTTTGCGCTATGATTGTTCCCATGGTTTTTTACACAAGGATTTGTGTTATGCAAAACCAGCAAGAAAAGAAGTAATTCACGAAAACTTAAATCACATTTTTGTGAATAATACAATTAGCCATTTGAAGAAGAACTTTGAGAAATACAAGCATTATTACAAGGAGAATTACTTATGAAAAAAGAAAAAGAAGTAGTGTTAGTAATTGGAGGAGGTCCAGGAAAAGACATCAAAAAAATATTTGACAATCCAGCAGAAGCAGAAAAAAACGAACCAGATTTCGTACTTTACGTGGATTCTGTTGAACAATTAAGTTCTATTCTTTCAGCAAAAAAAATGAGTCTTTTAAAGTACCTAAAAGATGCAAGTGGCTACAATGTAAATGAAATAGCAATAAAAATGGGCAGAAAACAAGAAGCAATCAGCAGGGATTTGCACGTTTTAGAGAAATGTGGGCTAGTTCAACTTAGGAAGAAAGGAAAAAATGTAATTCCTGAAGTACGGGCAAGAGAAATTGTGATTAAGTTTTAGAGAAAAAAGCTTGGTTTTGGTACTGAAAAGGGATAAAAGGATTTTTGGGTGAAAATTGAATATGAAAGAATTATCAAAAAAAGAAATTGACTCTTTGAAAACTGTTTCATTAGCTTGCTTAAAAAATTCAAGTGAATTTTTGAGAGATGCTGATTTATTGAATCAGCAAGGCAGTCACGGGCATGCTACTGCATTAGCAATTATAGCATTAGAAGAACTCGCAAAAGCACAAATTTACTATATGTCAGCATATAATTTAATTGAAATTACCCCAATCATTAAAAAAACTCTGAATGATCATACAAAAAAATACAAATACCTTGCAGGATTAGATTTTGTATACTATTATGTAAAACAACTATCTCAATCAGCTGATACCACAAAAATGTCAAGTAAAGAAATAATGGATTTTATTATCGAAAAAACAGAAAAAAGCAAAGATGATTCAACTGAAGAATTTAAAGTTTTAAAAAGAAGTGAAAGTGAATTCGGAAAATTGAGAGAAATTAGAGAATCTGCTTTATATGTAGAATTAAAAGAAACTGAAATACATACACCTTACTTTTTCAATCCAGGAGATAGTAATAAAATTTTACAATATGCAAAAAACCTTTTCAATTCCCTAGGAGGAATATATTATGATAGTTATGCTGATAAACCGGAATTTGTAGAATATTTAAAAAATTATACTGAAAAATAATTATTTTTCCAGCTAAAAAACATGCTCGTTTGAAAGCAATCAGAAAAGTGATTCTTGAAATAGCTAAAAATATTCTTTAATTTCGGATACTAATTTAGAGTACCGCTTTTTTAGTTTTGGCTGAATTTTTGGTAATATTAATTCGAGTAAAAACATATCCATAGTTGCAACTATTATTAGGAGATACTGCTTTTGTATTTTGTTTAAAGTTTGCTCGGGAAAACCATTATTCATAGCCATTAAAGCAGGAAACGCAAGCATAATAGCAACCAAAAAAACATTTCTGAAAACTTCTGCGAGGCCTTTGAGTTCAAGTTTGGAAAA
>CAYMWD010000089.1:1750-4398 GCA_964394025.1 uncultured archaeon
AATGCAAACAAATATACTGCTACAAAAACAGGGAAATATAACAATAATTTTCCGTTAGTTTGAAACTGAAGAATAAGATACGCTGAAAATATACTTGCTAAAACATAAAGCAAAAGCAACCCTAAATAAGTGTAAGTTGGAGCAAGTATTTCACCTAAAGGTTTAGACCAGTTATATTTGTAATTTTTATTTAGAAATTTTTCAACATTTTTTACTGAAATTTTTACTAGAAGTTCAGAAATACAGTAAAACAAACCAAATAACAAACAAAGCGCTAAAAATAGAATAATTATACCATAAGCTAATGAGTAAATACTGGTTAAAATCCAAAAAAAAGCATCAAAATTAAGAAACCCTGCTTCAATAACAAAAACACCAATAAAAAAGAAACCAATAGCAATTAAGACCAATAAAAGAGAAACCAATTTTTCTAATTTTTTCATTTCAAAAATAAGACTTTTTCAAATATATTTATTACTATTCAAAAAAGATTGATTTTTAGGGGTTTTTGTAGCATAATTTTACATGGCATTAGAGGATTCATTTATTGGGTTTTTTCAAAATTCCAACCTATTTGTAATAGCTTTTGTTTTTGGGTATTTATTACTACATTCATTCATAAGCAATAAAGGAAAAGGTATTTTTGAGAGAATTTCAAAAATATTTGTATTTGGAAATTGGAAAGATACTGCAGTATTAGACAAAGTAATTTGGTCATTCATAATTGGATTTATACTTTATATTATTTCACTAAGCATTACCACCGTAAACAAACCACCAAATGATTCTTCAATAGTATTTTGGATGCTCTTGTTGACTTCAACAAGTTTAATTTATCACAACAGAGAAATTATAGAAAAAATGATTAAAGAAACGAATACAAAAAAAATAACCACTACGATTAAATCAGATATCTTTTACCCCATAAACTTAATAAAAGAAACAAAACAAGAAATAATCGATGATTTTAACAAATCAGCAAAAGTAATATCCCATAAAAAAGGCGCTATGAAAAAAATAGCACATACAATAATAGAAAGCATTTATTTTGATATTAGCACTTTTATCAAGGTTGGTGCAACAATAGGAATAATCGCTTTTTACGTATTTATTTTGTACGTCTATTTTACTCTTTTAATGCAAATCATTCTAACAATACAGAATATTTTTTCTACATAACAACCCCAACCCTAATTCTTCCTCAGAAAATAACCAAATGCAATTCTCCTTAAATTCCCCCAATTCCAGAGCTTCAAACCCCCAAAACCCTTAAACCACCTCAAACACCCCCATAGTGCCGTTAATCCGATTCTTATATGACTTAGAAGTGGTGCTTCCACTATTCAAACGCAGTATAACCATGATTATACTGCAAAATTACGAAGGGAAATATAGAGAAACTGACATTTTTGAGAAGGAAAAAAATTAGAGGGAAATTGAATGTGGCTCGGAAAGATGGCTCAGAAAAAATAGTTATGTATAAGTTTAGTATTGGAGATAGCTTAATTCCGCTATTTCTCAAGATGGCTCAGAATAAGAGAAACAATTTTATCGTGCAAATACTTTTCTTGCACAGAATCAAAAGAAACAGTATTTCCACTAGAATCAAAAAAACTCAAATCAAGCTTATCCAAAGAAGCAACAAAACCAGGAAAATGTGGAAACGAAATTTCGACCCGTAAATCAGCAAAATTATCCTTTATAGGGTAGAACAAATTAGCACACAACCCCTTAGAATTTAACTTTGAACGAGCCAAATCAGAACTAGGGAAAAACCGCCTATTACCTAAAAAAAACGGCAATTCAGCAGTATTAAGTGTAATATCATCAAAAATGCTATTTTCGCTCATTTCAAGGAGAATAAGGGGTTTCTTGTATTTAAGTGTTTTTGGGCATCAAAATATGGTTATGTAGCATTTAGATACATAACAATAATATGTATTCATTAAATTTAAGTAAAAATAAAAAAACAAGAATTTCAACTATTGCTGTTTTTGTTGGTGTTCGGCAATTCTTGCACGCACTTCCCTTACTGTATTGTCTGTATCAGCTATTCTCCTTACAGCCAATTCAACAGGTTCGTTTCTAAGAAGATATTTTTTACCTCCGGGGGTTTTAAGAAATGAGGTAAGAGTTTTTTCAATCTGAGTTATGTGTTCCTGCGCCTGAGGCACTTCATTTTCAAAAATTTCAAGCCTTTTACTTTTAACTGCAGTACGCGAAGCATAAATAGTTAATTCGTCAAGCTTGTGTCTGTTAGTTATTAAAGTTTCTCGGATTGCCTGTGCAGCAGGATCATGATATAAATCCATAAACCCTGGTTTTCTAGCTCTTAATTTAAGTGCAACAGTATCTGCTATTTGCCCAATTTTTCCTCTTAATCGTTTTAAAACCATAATAATACTCCTTGCTTTTGAATTAAATATTTAACAGACTTTCAAATTATTAAATAATCGTTAATATTGCTTTCCGAAAATTAAGTCATAGAATTCAAGATACCTCGGATTATCTTTGTATATAACACACGATGATTCAAATACTTTGTGATTGGTTTCTCTTGAAACCCGCATAAGTGAATCTACTGCATCCATAATTTGAAAATTGTGTGATTCTGAAAAAATACTTCTAGTAACTCCTACAATTCTTCT
>CAYMWD010000090.1:0-4380 GCA_964394025.1 uncultured archaeon
TGATGTTGAGTCAGCCATTAATGCAACATTATAGCCCATGTCTCTGTAATATTCTGCGATTGTTACTCCTGTGTACACAGAAGCTTCTCTTGCTGCAACAGGCATGTTTGATGTGTTTGCAATCATTACTGTTCTTTCCATCAGAGGTTTTCCTGATTTAGGGTCTAAAAGCTGAGGAAATTCCTGTAGAACTTCTGTCATCTCATTTCCTCTTTCTCCGCATCCAATGTATACAATTACTTCAGCGTCACTCCATTTTGCAAGCTGTTGCTGTGAAACAGTTTTTCCAGCTCCAAAAGGGCCTGGTATTGCTGCGGTTCCTCCCTTAGCTAATGTGAACATTGTGTCGAAAACTCTTTGTCCGGTTATTAGCGGGATATTTGGTGCTAATTTTTCAAGAACTGGTCTTGCTTTTCTTACTGGCCATTCTTGTTTCATGGTTACGTTTTCTTTTCCTTTTGCAGTTTTGATTTCACAAACAGTTTCTTCAACAGTGAATTTTCCGGAAGTTATGGAGGTAACTTCGCCTTCAATTCCTATTGGTACCATTATTTTGTTTTCAATAAGTTCAGTTTCTTTAACTGTTCCAATTATTTCGCCTGCTTTGACTTTTTGTCCTTTTTTTACAGTTGGTTTAAAGTCATATTTTTTAGTTTTGTCTAATGTTGGAACATTAATTCCTCTTGTAATAAAATCTCCTGCTTGTGCAGCAATTTTTTCAAGTGGTCTTGCGATTCCATCGTAAATACTTGTAAGCAATCCTGGTCCAAGTTCTACTGTTAATGGCATACCTGTTGAAACTACTTTTTCGCCAGGCATTAATCCGGCTGTTTCCTCGTATACCTGTATTATTGCTTTGTCCTCATCAAGTTGAATTATCTCTCCGAGTAGTTTTTCAGTTCCAACCCTAACAACGTCGTACATTTTTGCTCCGCGCATATCTTTTGCTACGACAACTGGGCCGGAAATTTTTTGTATTTTTCCTGTTATTTCGTTTGTCATTTTTATGCCTCCAATTCTATTCCAATGACAGACTTGATTAATTCCTGCAAGTCATCTATGTTTCCAAAATCCTGTGCAGAATCCGGAACAGTAACCACGTTCTCAAATTCTTCTAGCTCAGGAATAAGTTTCATTACACTCGCGTTTGCGATTATAAAATCATCTTGAGTCAGCTTCTGCAAAGCTTTTACTCCATCTTCGCGTGTTTTTATTGTATAACTATCAACAACTCCTGCAAACTTCATTCCGGTTGCAAATTCTGAATTGCCTAATACTTTCATATTATCAGCTCCTTAATCTCTTTGTTTGTAAAACCCGAATCAATTCCTTTGCTAATTATAAGCAGGTTTCTTTGCTCAAGTTCTTTTTTTGTTAAATATGAAAACAATGGATAAGCTCCCTGTGAATGATAAAGCTCTTTTCCAAGCACGCTTTTTTTGTAATATTTCATCAGTTCCATTTCAAAATGGCTTAATGAATTGTCTTTAGCATATTCCTGTAAAGCAATTTCAAGTGCAGGGTAATATTCTAGGCCTTTACAGAGTTCTACAAGGTCTGCTACTCCTTTTGCGTAAATTAATTTGTCCTGTCTTTTAGCGAGTTCTGTGTTATTTTCAATAAGGAGTTTTTTTCTTTTTTCTTCATCAACATCTCTTGCTTCACATTTCAATAACACTAATAAATTTAAGATATCGAATTTAGTGTTGAATATTTTGATTATTTCATTTGCATCGTGTACTTTAATTTTACTGATTACTTCTACAAAATTTTTGTACACTAAATTATCAAGACAAACTTCAAATTCTTCCAGATTTTTGTAATCTTTTTCAAATACTTCTTTGTAAAATGTGTTGTTCATTACAACTTTTAAATCTGCAATTGTTTTTGCTTCATGTAAATGTTTAATTATATTAGCATTAATTGTTCCAATTGGAAATACTGAGTCATCAATGTTATGGTCCATTTTGCTGAATCTTTGTCTGTAAAATGTTTTGATTATTTTCGATTCCCAAAACATCAAATAAGCGTCAAATAATTTGTTCAATTTTTCTGGCGATGTTTCTTTCAATTCTATTATTGAATTAATAAATCCTTTTTCAATTGCTATGTGCAGTTCTCTAATATTTTTTGGATTTTCAATTGCATCTGCATATTCTGTATCTTGCATTGAGTTTATGAATTCGGTGAGGTTTTTCATATCACTAAGTGAAGCAATTCTTGCATCTCCCACAAGATATTTACTTCGTGCCTGTATTCTTGCATTTGAATATAAGAACGGCATCTGTGGAGCGAAAGCCCAATAGATTACTCCAAGTGTGGCTGCGAATAAGCCTGAGCTGATTCCTATTAATGTTAAACTATCTATTACCATTTTCTTATTCTCCAAATAATTTCTTTGTGATGATTCTCCTCACCAATTCCTCATTTGCCTCTATTGCTCCATCAAGGCTTAGATCATAAACCATATTTTCTGATACAAATTTCAGTCCTATTATGCTGTTGTTTGTTTTCATTTTTGAAAAAACTTTTTTGTATGCAGAACTACTTCCGTATACTTCGAGCCCTTTTTCTTTTGGTGCATTCTTTTTTGCAAATGCAAGGTACTCTTTTCCTACAGCTATTTTTGGAGCTTCTTTTTTGATTTCATCAAATACTTTTTGAATCATTTTTTCACGGGCTTCTTCGAATTTTCTTTTTGCTTTGAGTTTTTCTTCATTCATAACTCTCTGCTTTGCTTCGCGTGCTGATGCTTCTGCATCTGTTTTAGCCTGTTCTCGTATGAGTTCAGATTCTTTTGATGCTTCTGCTTCAAACTCAGAAGTTTTCTTTCCAAGTTCCCATTTTACTTTATTGATTTCTGTTTCGTATTTTGACTCAATTTCTTTTTTTAGTCCGTCTACGTTTCCGTATGTTTTCATTTTTGTTTCCTCCTATGTTGAAACTGGATTAAGCGCCTGGGTTTCACCCGAGGACGCCTAAACCTACTACCAGTACAATTAATGCAGCAATAAAGCCGAAAATTGCTGGAGTCTCAACCTGTCCAGAAAACACGATGCTAGGCACGAATGCTTCCTGATTCTTAGCTGATGCTGCGATTCCTGCTGCCGAAACCATTCCCTGAAATATTGCTGATATTCCTGTGAATGCTACGATCAAACCTGCGCCGAGCATAACCATTCCAGTTTCATCTGATAACTGAGTGATATTTCCCCCTAGTAATCCAGCGCCCATTACAATGAATAGTGCTGTGATGAATCCGTAGATTGTTTGTGTCTGTGGCAAAGCCTGTAGTACCAGAGCGTTTTTGAAATTTTCTTTGTCCTCAGCTACTGCTGCGGCACCTGCTATTCCAGCTGCTCTAACACCTATTGCTGTTGCGATTCCTGTTCCTGCTAATGCTATAGCTGCTCCGCCAACTGCAAGTACTGTGCCAAAGGTTGCGTCCACCATTTTACATTACCTCCGTTTTATTTTTCTTTCGCGATGCGATAAATGGTCTGTAGAGTTTTCCTCCTACTTCATAAAATTTGGAGAAGAACTCTAAGAAGTGTAATCTGAGCGCGTGAATGAATGCGCCGAGGCCGTTCATAACCATGTTGAACAAATGCCCGCCTATGAATATGATTGCGCCGAAAATTATTCCAACCACAGGAACCATGTCAACAACCATTAGTGCCATGAAGTTAACTGCTAAACCAATTCCTGCTGTTCCGATTGCAAGTGCTGTAAGCCTTGCGTAGGAGAACACGTCTCCTAAGAAGCCTGAGAAATTAAAAATGCTCAATAGTGAAATTACTGGACCATCTTTCATATTATACCCAAGCTGTGTAAGCACTGACAACCCTAAAAGCCCCATTCCAATTGTAGCAAAAATTCCTGTTCCTCCGAGAATCATAAAAATAACTCCAATTAAGAAAAACAACCAAACACCCTGTTCTCCTAGTGCTTGTTTTATTCTGCCGTGTTTTACATTATCATAATATCCAATCAAAAGTCCAATGAACATGTGAATTACTGCTATTATTAGTGCAATAACAATTAGTTCAAGAACCTGAACCATTGGGTCTAAAAGACCAGGTACTGGTATTCCTATTCTTGGGAAAAAGTCTCCAAAGTATGAGCTCAATGCTCCGCCCAATACAGCAGTAAATATTCCTGAAATAATTAGCAAAGCACTGAATTGTTTTATTCCTTCATCATATTTGCCTGCTCCGTTGTAAAGTAAAAATGCAAACAATGAAAGTAATATTCCATAAGCAAAATCAGTTAGCATAAAACCAAAAAAGAAAGGAAATGAAATAGCAAGAAAAGGAGTAGGGTCAAATCCTTTGTATTTTGGCATTGCGTATAATCCTGTAATAATTTCAAATGGTTTTA
>CAYMWD010000091.1:0-4338 GCA_964394025.1 uncultured archaeon
ATATGTATTGTATTCCAAGGATTGTTTAAATTTGTAATTCTGATTTTTGTTATTCTAGTTTCCAATATATTCTTCTGTTTTCTGCGCCTTTATTTTTAAAATTGGTTATTTTCATTTTACCTATTTCTTTTGTCGATTTTACATGTGTTCCGCCATCAGCCTGAACATCAAAATTTCCTATGCTTATTATTCTTAATTCAGGAATGTTTTTAGGAAGTACATCTTTAAGCCTAAAAAGTTCTGGTCTTTTTAAAGCAGTTTCCCGTTCTTCAAAAGAAACTGTAATTTGTAAATCCTGTTTTATTATTTCGTTGCTTTTTTCTTCAAAACTTTTTAGAAGTTCTTTGTCAAATTCTGGAACATTAAAATCCATTCTGCTTTGTTCTAAATCAAGTTGATTGCCTGTAATTAGCGCGCCAATTTCATTATGAATTACTCCTGCAAGTATATGTGCTGAAGTGTGCATTCTCATTAGATTGTGTCTTCTTTCCCAGTCAAGAACAATTTTTACTTTGTCTCCTTCTTTTAATCCTTCAGAATCAACTTCATGGCTTACATCTTCGCCTATTTTTTTTGCAAAAATAACCCTGTATTTTTTATTGCTTTCAACATTCACAATTTTTCCTGTATCTGTTGGCTGTCCTCCGCCTTGAGGGTAAAAAACGGTTTTATCAGTTATAATAAATTTTCTTTCAACTTTTGTTATTGTGGCTTCGCATTCTTTTGCATAAGAATTTTTGAGGTAAATTATTTCAGTCATTCATAATCTTCTTTTAGGTTTATTTTTTGCTTTTTGTTCAGCTTCTCTTCTTCTTTGTTCAGCTATTTTTTGTTGTTTTTCTCTTTCATCTGCTAATCTTAATGTTGCACTATTTCTTTGTTGAACAATTCTTGTAACAATTTCTTGGTATTTTTTTTCAATTAATTTAAGTTTTGGATCTTCATATATTTTTTTGCCTTCGCGATCAAATTCTTGAAAAATACTTATTATTCTTTCTTGATGTTTTGGGTCGTGGCTTTTTCTATATTTATTTATTGCTTGTTCAAGTTCAGCGTATAAATCTTCAGGCATACTAAAAAGTGAATTCCGAAGTTAATTTAAATTTCGGCTATAATTAAAAAATAGGATTTTGTGAAGAAGATTCTTCGATGATTTGAGTTTCAGCTATTGGCTCTTCAGTATTTTGAGTTTCAGTAGCTTGCGCTTCTGTTTCTAAAGCAGTTACATAGCTTGGTTGGGTTATTTTCAGTCCTTTGTAAACGATTTTTTTGGTTATTCCTTTTTCGCCCCAAAGATAAGTCATTGCTTCTTCTTCGCCTTTTCCGAGGATTAAAATTTTATCTTGTCCTTGAGGAGTTTTAAGTGTAAAAAGTTCGCTGTACTGTACTTTTGCTTTTGAATCGCCAGCTTCAATAAGTCTAAATACTGCTGAATCATTCCCATTTCCGATTATTCGGTCAAATTCTTCATTAGCTGAAACTTCATATTCTTGGGTAGTAATATCCTTTTTGAATGGCGGAGCCCAGTCTGACTTGATTGTTTTCACTTCAAAAACAGCTTTCATTGAAAGAGTAAGTGCCCGCTCCTTTAAATAAGTTGCTGTTAGATGGGCGTTGTGTAAGAAGTCTGTTATGTATAGAAAAATAGTTGCTTGTAAATAGCTAATTTTTGGTAATTATTTAGTGTTGCCTTTTTTAGGTCTTGCTTCAGGCAGTTGAGTTGGAATTCCTTCTTTGTGCATTTTTTTGCGCATTGTTTCATTTTTAATCACAGGAGAGTTTTTTTAGGTGGTGGCCTTACTGTTGTTAGATGGTTAACATGTGTTGGAGGTTTTTTTCAGTTGGTTTTCCTATAGGAAGAATTTCCAGTTTATATCCTATAGCGTTAATTCTTTTTTTTTAATGCGTATAATAGTTGTGAATCTCCCGTTTTTGAGGCGCCTACAGTTATTGTTCTTGCAAGTTTTTTATTTAAATATTTTTTCTATTTTTTTGATGCTTTGTATTTTCTCATTCTTTCGAATCTCGCCAATACTTTTTTTGCGTATTCTTTTGCTTCTTTTTGGTTTTCGGAGTATTCTTTCATTACTTCGGATGCGTTAAAACCAGAGTTCAAGTGTTCCTGAATAAGCTTTTGTTTTTCTTTTTCTTTTTGGGCTTCAGTAAGATTTGGGTCTTTGCCGATTTCAATATATTTTTTAAAAGTAGCATCTGTTCTTTCGCCTGATTTTTTTGCTCTTGTTGCTTCATTTCTCGGATTTATGGTTGTTCTAAATCGTTTTTCAGACGCTCTTTTTAGTATTGCTCTTTTTCTGAGCGGATTTGGAATAGGCATATAAAATTGATATTCTACACAGTATATTAATGTTTTTTTTCCGCACCGGCAATCCAGCCTAAGTTGTTTTAAAAACCTCGAACATTTTTCTTTAGTATGGTTATTTCTAAGTTGATTGATGAGGCTGTTGAGGTTATTCAAAATGCCGAAAAAAAGAAAGCTTTGGTTACAAAAAAACTTGCGCCATTGAAAAAAGAATCATTTAGTTTTTTGTGTGAAAATAAACTTGTTTTTCCTGTTGAAAAATGGTGTCCGAATGGGTGTGTTGGCGGTGTTGATTCCGGTTTTGTTGCTAAGCGTCTTGCGTATATTGATTTGGTTTTGATTCGTGCGGTTGGAGTTGTATTTGAGTATAAAGATGGAAAAATAAAAGATGCTAAATATTGGCCGAATTATTTTGATTTTCCTGTTCCTCATTTGGGTAATTCGGCTTTGGAAGAAGATGAAGCACAGCAATCAAAGTCTTTGATGCGTTTGAAGGAAGAGGTTAATGCTACAAAAAAAATAATTGAATTGCATAAACCAAAATATTGTTTTATTGACGGTTCGATTATTCCGCAGTATCAGGACAAACCAAGAAAAGAATCTGCTCTTTCAGATAATTATGTTAACATTATTCATGAATTCGAATCATTGTATGAAACAGCAGAAAAAAATAATTGTACTTTGATTGCTACTGTTGAGGATTCAAGAGGAAGCAGATTTGTTTCGATTGTTCAGGATGAAATTCTTTTAAAAAATAAATTAATTGATTCAAAAGAAATGGATGGTTTTTACGATTCTGGTTTTCTTGATTATTTTTTAGGTGTGGGTGAGCGTTCTTGCGCATTCAAATACACAAAAAATATCAAACAACACCCAGTTCTTTCTGATTTTTCAGAAAAGTGGAGTGAAAATATTTATTCTTTTTACATTAAACCTTCGCTTTATGACAAACCTTTGAGGGTTGAATTTATTGGGAATAAGGATTTGAATGGTATTGCTTCAGAAATTGCTTCTGTTGTTTATGCTCTTGCTTCATTGCACAGAGAATATGCATATCCTTCAATTTTAATAGAAGCGGATTTCCATGCGAAATTAAGGCCAGATGAGATTGATATTGTTTATAATAAAATAATGGATAAGTTAGGGGCGTCTGTAAAATTAAAAATGAGGAGAGACAATAGACCTTTTTAGAGGTTTAGGTGCTAATACAATTGGTGTTGTTATGATTTGCCCAAAATGCGGTTCAAAAGAGTTTGAAAATACTCTTGAAAAGGGTATGCAAAAAAAATGTGCAAAATGCGGGTTTATAGGAAATCCGTTAAGTGATTTTGATTAAAGTGATTTTTGATGAAAAGTTCTTTGCCTAATTATAGAGAAGTTGATGAAAAAGTTTCAGGAAGCGGAATAATCCTGATGTCTGACCAGGTTGAAGAATTACACCAAAAAGGAGTAAGAAAAATAATTTTTCTTGCAGAAAAAGAAATTACGCTTCCTGTTGAAGCTGATTTTGCAGAAAAAGGAATTGAATTTGTAAAAGTGCCTATGCGTGAAGCTGAACTTGATGCTTTTCCTAAGTCTTTTAAGGAAAAATTGTACAAAGTAAGAAAAGAGATAAGTGAATGTAAAGGCAGGGTTCATTTGTTTTGTATTAAAGGCATGACGCGGACAGGTGGCGCACTTATCAATTATCTTGTTTCAAAAAAAGTTCCATTATCAACAGCTGTTGAACTTGCAGGCAGAGGAGTGTTTGATCCGATGTCAAATGATAAGATTATTCCTAAAGGTAGTGTAAAAGATAAATTAACTTGGCTTTTTGAAGGAAAGAAAAAAGCAGCTCAAAATTTTATGGATCATTATTCCGGTGGTTTACCAATGGGAAAATATGCTCTTAGAAGAAAAAGGTTAAGAGTTAATGCTGTAGTACCAAGAAGAATTGTGAGGCGTAAAAAATGACTGAAAAAAATGAGGAAATAGGCACAGTAATCTCAAGCCCTGAGGGGCCATCTCCAAGTGCTCTT
>CAYMWD010000092.1:0-4332 GCA_964394025.1 uncultured archaeon
TTCATTAAGTTTTGCTTCTTTAGCAAACTCTTTGTAAAGCAAATTTAATTCCTGAGTGTTTGGCTGTTCTGTGCATTCCAATTGCCTTGTAAAAAGCAAGTCTTTATACTCCCAGAATTTTTCTTGTTCGCGTGCACATTCTGCTGCTTCAGATGCTTCAAATGAATAATCATGGTTAGGCAATGGAAAATATTTGAAATAAAACTTTATTTTTCCGTCATATTTTTCAAGCACTTCTTTTACAATTGGCTCTGAAATTTTTGTGAATGGACAGGTGAAGCAACCAACTTCAATTATTTCAATTTCTGCGTTTTGGTTTCCTTGCATTATTCCCCCTTCAGTTGAAATTGGTTTTATTCCTTCAGGCGTATTTGGAAACAACCATGCTAAAAAATTTGTATTTGAATAAGTTTCAGGATTGTAAACACAAAATTCACTGCTGTTCGGGCCGTTGCAGTTTCCGTATGCCCAAAAATTATACATTCCTATTGCACTGAATAAAAAGCTCAAAATAAAAATAACCATTAATGCACTTGAAATCGATTCAAAATGTTTGTGTACAAATTTACCAAGTCCTTTATGGTGTTTCATGAATTTCATTGAAACAATCATTTTCAATCTTTTATCAAGGCCTGTATTGCAAGGCCTAAATGTCATTTTTCTTAATACGCAGTCCATTGCCTCTTTTGCAACTGCTCTATGAGTAGCTGAAAAAATTCCCAAGATACCAAACACTATAAGTGCGATTACACATACAACCATTTCAAAACCTATTTGATTAATACTGAAACCATTAATATACTTTCTTGAAACTTGTAAATTTCTGGTTATTTTAATGCTGTTTCCATTATATATTTCTTTAATTGTTATTCAATAAATAAATGTAATATATTAATGGCGTGATGTGGATAGTTTTTACAAAGTGGATTTTATGGGTGCTAAGAAAATAGTAAGAAAAAAACCATCTTCAATTACTGAAAGGAGACAATTGTTAGTTGATATTTTTGCTGCAAGAACCGGTGTAGAACTTGATTTGAAAAATGCGGGGAAATATGCGGGGGAAGTTTCTGATGCGAATTCTTTAATGAAATATATTCGTAAAAAAGGAGTACCTTATTCATTTATCGGGGATAATAGGTCAAGAGGGGTCATGATTCCTTTTGCAGTTAATGATATTCGCAGAAGGCTTAAAGTAGGTAGTTTTAGGATTTTGGATGTCGGCCCAGGTAAAGGGCTTTATTTGAAACGTTTTTCCACAAACCCTAAAATAGATGTGCATTCACTTTCTCCTAGTAGGATAAAAGTTCAGGGCGTTAATCATCATGTTGGAACCATTGAAAAATTTCCTTTTTCGAAATTAGGTTCTTTTGATGTTGTTCACGCAAACCACTCTATTTTGTATCATTCTTCAAATCCAATTCGCAATCTTGAAACACTTCTTTCTCTGCTTGCTCCAAAAGGAAAACTTTTTGCTTCGGTCTCTCCTTTTGTGATGGGTATAGATATTCCTACTCTGCGTGAGCGATTACAAAAAGGTAAGAAATATTCGGTTGTTATTGAAAATATTCATTCTCTGACTCCTGTCGATGAAACTAAAGGAATTGATACATTTCCTTATTATTTAATTGTAGAAAGGTTAAAATGAATCAAAAGTTATTTAGTGATTAAATGTTAAGTAAAATTCGTCCAATGTTAAAAGGTTTTAATGAAATGGTTGCAAAGCCATTTGCACTTCTCAGAATAGACCCGAATATGTTTTCTCTGCTCGGTCCTTTGTTTGCAATTATTTCTGCTTATTTTATTTCTCAACAACTTTTTGCTGAAGCTTTGATTTTTGCAGTGGTTGCGGTTTCGATTGATTTGTTTGATGGCGCAGTTGCTCGTTTGCAAAATCGTTCTTCTTTGTTTGGAAATTATTTTGAAACAATGATTGATAAATTAGTTGAAATTATTCTTTTTATTGGGGCTGCTTTTCTTCATCCTCTTGCCGCGATCTGCGCGCTTGCATTCTCTTTATTGAACTCTTATGCAAAACCTCGTGTTGCTTTGGTTATTATTACTGACAACCGTGACTGGCCGGCTATTGGTGAACATGCTGAAAGAATGATTTTATTTGCTGTAGGTCTTGCATTATCAATTTTTTCAATCGAAGCGGCTGGTTTTAAAGCATTTGAAATTTTTCTTTGGACAATTGCACTTGTTTCTTTTTTCGGAACGATTCAACGTATTTTTTATGCAAAAAA
The DNA here is from genome assembly GCA_964394025.1 of uncultured archaeon. Lineage (GTDB taxonomy): Archaea > Iainarchaeota > Iainarchaeia > Iainarchaeales > Iainarchaeaceae > PCWY01. The sequence goes on from CAYMWD010000092.1 coordinate 2,244, forward strand.
ATTAATTGAAGAAGCAGAAAAAAAAGGAAACATCTTGCCTTATTTAAAAAATGGAAAAGAGCGCTGATTATTTTTTTCTTGGACTGTATCTTTTTTTCCCTTTTTCTACCAAACTAGTCATTCTTTCTGTTAATTTTCTTTCTGTTTCAAACAGTATTTCTGATGTTAGTGTAGGGAACTGTAACCATATTATTGTTAGTATTTTTGCTCTTTGTTTTTGTCCTTTTTCACCTTCTTTTTGGTCATAAGCTCCGGTTCGGTCATAAAGCATTCTTCGGAAATTACCTTGATGTATTGCAGCAGTAGCCAGATAGTTCGCGAGTTCTTCAGAAACTACTTCTACTGCTCTTGGGCTTGTAAGCGATTTTAATTTGTGGTCTTTCATTATTCTGTTTAATGTTCCTCTGTTTGCAACCTGTTCAACTAACCAAAATTCTTTTGGAAAATCAACTTCAAGTTTTTCCTGTATTTCTTTTATTTTTCCTGCAGGGTAAGCCTGGCTGTGTTCCGAATGCCCGACGTGCGTTTTTTCGTGTTCAAGAATAAGTTCAAATGCTCTGAAGATTCTTTCCTGTTCCTCTGGTATAAGTCTTAGAAAATGGTTCAGGTTTACTAATGCTTGAGGGTTATAATGCAGGTGTCTTTTCCAATCTTCAGGTCTTTTAACGTTCCCTACTGCAAAAGTAGGTTTTGTTCCAAGAAATGATTTAGTGCTTCTTCGGGGTTTTATTCCGTCCTTCTGAAGCCTTCGGTAAAAATGATCTGAAAAAGGGCCTTTAATTTTTTTACCTATCATAGAAAGAATTTGTTTTCTTTGTATTTAATTGTGTCTAACCAAGCAGACTTGCAATAAGTGGTAATGCAACAAAAGTTCCAATCGTAGAACCTAAGTTTGCTAGTGCAACTACTAGTAAAATTCTTGTTACTTGATTGTCTGTAAAATCGCTTATTGAATTTAGGTTTTTTAAATTTTCGAAATCTTTTACTTTTGGATTTTTAATTTTTGCTTCTACAAATCCCGCTACCCATCCTGCTGCGAAAAAAGGGTGCAATGAAGTAAGCGGTGCTGCTATTATTGCTGAAAGAATTGAAAAAGGATGTCCTCTTGCAATCAAAACCCCTAACCCTGAAAGCAATCCATTTGCTAGCACCCAGTAAAGTATTGCTGTTACTGTAAGTTCTGTTCCTTTTGTAAAAAAGATGTATATAATTGATATAATAAAAATCAAAGGTATTCCATAAGCTAATATTTTTCCAATGCCTATTCCTTTTTCATCTACTTTTGAAATTGATTCTATGTCAATTTTTTTTCCAAGTAATTTTTTGATTCCGTTCATGTGTCCTGCGCCAACTACTGCAAGAATTTTTTTACCTGGTGTTTTCATTATCCTATATGCAATGTAAGCGTCTCTTTCATCAACAAGAACTTTTTTTACTGAAGGCATTTCTTTTGAAAGTTGTTGCATCAGTGTATTCATCATATCTTTTTCTTTTAGTTTTTCAATGCTATCTTTTGTTATTTCAACTTTGTTGTCTGAAAAAAATCCTGAAACTAAAGAAACTAAAAGTGAAAATTTTTCTCTTAAACTCATTCTTTGCATTGCTCTTTTTAGAGTTACATTCACATCTCTATCTAAAAGCATGATTGGTATTTTTTCTGCTTCTGCTTCTTTTACTGCAGCCATCATTTCCATTCCTGGTGTTGCCCCAATTTTTTGACCAAGTGATCTTTGTAAGTTTGAGAGTAAAAGTGTTAGTAAAAATAAATAAGTTTGGCCTGATGAAATCACTTTTCCTATATTAGTGTTTTTCCATTTACTGCCTTGTTTTAATTGTTTAAATCTTCCAAAATCAAGTTCTATTCCGACAACATCTGGTTTTTCGGTTTCAATTGCTTTTTTTACCTCTTCTACACTTTCATCTGAAATGTGTGCTGTACCAAGAAGTAATATTTCTTTTTCACCTATTTTGATTTTATCAAGTGCCATGCTAAAAAAGAGTAATTTCTTTTTTTAAACCACTTGTTTTTGTTCAAAACACTTCCCACAACATTTATTAATGCTCAAGGATTTTATTTTATTCATGAAAT
>CAYMWD010000093.1:0-4330 GCA_964394025.1 uncultured archaeon
TCCAACCCATTGTTGAGTTTTCATAATTTGCCCATTTTATTCCTTTTTCTAGAATTTTAAAATTGTTTTTTCGGCATAACCACAATAATTGGACATCAAACTCAAACCCTTTTGCAATATCGTGTTTCAAAAACAAATCAACTGCTCTCCTGGAAAAAACTTTACCCCCACAAACTGAATCATTTACTTTTAAATTAAAAAGCAAATTTACTATGAAAGTAAATGTTTTACCTAGTAATTGCCTATACCATGGCTAAAATTTTAATAATACAGATTCTTTTACTGCTCTAGAACCAATAACAGCATCAAATCCAGACATATTTTTTATAAGTTTCATTAATTCCTCTGCAGTTACAGAATTATCCTGGTCCGCAAAGCAGATTATATCACCTTTGGCTTTTTTGAACCCTTTAATTACTGCTCCGCCTTTTCCGAGATAGTAATTAAAATTCATAACTTTGATTTTATTTTTAGATTTTGAAAAATCCGAAACTATTTTTGGGCTTTTATCACTACAGTTATTTACCACTGCAATTATCTCAAAATTAGGATAATTTTTTGAAAAAAAAGAATAATAAGATGCAAGAGTTTTACGAACAATTCCTTCTCCATTATATATTGGAATTACAATTGAAATTTTTTCATTCAAAAAAAATCACTAATCCATTGTATTTTGAAAGTAATTAATTGTTTCATTCAACCCTTTTTCAAGCTCTATTTCAGGCGTCCAGTTAAGGTGTTTTTTTGCAAGAGTAATATCAGGCAATCTTCTTTCAGGGTCATCTTGAGGAAGCCCTTGGTATTCAAGTTTTGAATTGCTTTTGGTCAGAAAAATTAATTTTTCTGCGAGTTGTTTGATTGTTGTTTCAACAGGATTTCCAATATTAATTGGGCCTTGTTCTTTTGAATTCATTAAAGCATAAAGGCCACTAACCATATCACTTACATAACAGAAGCTTCTGGTTTGGTCCCCTTTACCATAAATAGTAATACTTTTTCCTTCAAGACATTGAGTAATAAAATTCGGAACTACTCTGCCATCAGCTTTTCTCATTCTCGGACCGTAAGTATTGAAAATTCTAACAATTTTAATGTCCATTTTGTGTATTCTTCTATAAGCTGAACATTGAGCTTCACCAAATCGCTTTGCCTCATCATAACATGAACGCGGACCAATAGAATTTACATTACCCCAATAAGATTCTTTTTGAGGGTGTTCTAATGGGTTTCCATAAATTTCAGAAGTTGAAGCAAAAAGAAAAGAAGCATTTTTTTCTTTAGCTAATTCTAAAAGATTTTTTACAGCATAAGAACCAGCATCAAGAGTTTCAATTGGTTTTTCTTGATAATCAACAGGCGAAGCAGGAGAAGCAAGGTCATAAATTTGTGAAATTTCCCCTTCTATTTCAAATGGTTTTGAAACATCCTGTTCAATAAACGTGAATTTTTTATTTTTCATTAAATGTTCAACATTTTTACAGTCACCTGTAACAAGATTGTCAATACATATTACTTCTTCATTTTTTTCAATAAGAAAATCGCATAAATGAGAACCAATAAACCCAGCTCCGCCAGCGACTACAATCTTGGCATCGCCGGCAACAATAATTTTAGCCATTGAATTCTTCCCTCGCTTTTCCAAGGTTTTCAAAAGAACCAATATCAAACCAGTTTTCAGTGAAAACAAATGCATGAACTGGTTTGTGATTTGCAAGCCATTTAATAAAATCACCTGCATTATCCGGAGAATTTCCAGGGGCTAAATAATCTTTTATTTCTCTAAGGTCCTCTTTTGTAAAAATATAACAGGCAGTTGCTGCAAGTGATGTTTTTGGCTCAATTGGTTTTTCTTCAAAACCGATTATTTTATTTTTTTTATCAATTTCGACAACTCCGAATTTTTCGGCAACTTCTTCTTTAGAACCCATGTCTCTACAAGCAACAACACAAGAATTATTTTTCTTAAAATAATTGTAAAAATCTTTGAGTTTATATTCGAAAAGATTATCTCCTGCAATTACCATTAACTCTTCATCAAGTTTTATTTCTTTAATAACATAATCAAGATCGCCAATTGCTCCTTTTCTGTCTTCATTAGAGGTTGTCATATCATTTATTACTTTAATTGGTATTTTTGAATTAAATTCGTCAACCCATTGTTCAAAATCAAGAGAAAATTTTTCATTTGTTACAATAAAAATTTCGTCAATTTCTTTTATTTCATTAAACTGCGAAATTATGTGTTCCATTATTGTTTTTCCTTTTACTTCAAGCAAAGGTTTTGGTTTGTTTTTTGTCATAGGCCAGAGCCTTTTTGCATAACCTGCTGCTAATACTAGTGCTTTCAATAAATCATCTCCCTATCCCCAAATATTTGAAACCCAATGATTTGAGTTTTTCTTTATCATAAACATTTCTACCATCAACAATTATTTTAGAATTCATTTCTTTTCCTATTTTTTCAAAATCTAATTCTAAAAATTCATTCCAATCAGTAACAAGAATTAATGCATCTGCACCTTTTACTGAATCATAAACTGAATCAGAATAATTTATTTTAGGAAGCAATTGTTTTGCATTTTCTTTAGCAATTGGGTCAATTGCAATAATATCCGCACCTTTTTCATGCAGTCCTTTTATTATTTCAATAGAACTTGCTTCACGCATATCATCAGTATTTGCTTTGAACGCAAGACCTAAAACAACAATTTTTTTTCCTTTCAAATTCCCTAATTCATTTTCAAGTTTTTTAAGTGGCAAAGATTTTTGGTATTTATTTACTTTTTCAACTTCTCTCAAAATATCAAATTCATAACCTAAATCTCTTGCAGTTTTTTGAATTGCCTGAACATCTTTTGGAAAACATGAGCCACCATAACCACAACCTGCATTAAGGAATTGTTTTCCAATTCTTGAATCAAGCCCCATTCCTTTTGCAACAGCTTCAACATCTGCATTTGTTTTTTCACAGATTGCTGCTATTTCATTTATGAACGAAATTTTTGTTGCAAGAAAAGCATTTGAAGCATACTTAATCATTTCCGCACTTTCAGGATCAGTTATAAGAATCTCACAATCAAGAGGCTTGTATAAATCAGCCACTGATTTAGCTGCTTCTTTATCAGCTGAACCAATAACAACTCTATCAGGTTTTAAGAAATCATTAACTGCAGAACCCTCTCTTAAAAATTCAGGGTTTGAAACAACATCAACTTTATGCTCAGTAAATTTTGAGATTGTTTCTTGAACTTTTTTTGATGTACCCACAGGAACCGTGCTTTTATCAACAATTATTTTTGATTCATTCATATTTTTTCCTATTGTTTCACAAACTTGCATTACATATTTCAAATCAGCTTGACCATCATCACTTTGAGGTGTGCCGACTGCAATAAAAATTATTTTAGATTCTTCGATTGCTTTTTTTGAATCAGTTGTAAAAAAAAGTCTTTTATCTTCAAAATTTTTTTTCACAAGCTCTTTAAGTCCGGGTTCATAAATTGGGATTATTCCTTTTTCAAGATTTTTTATTTTATTTTCATCTACATCTACGCAGATTACTTTATTACCTAAATCAGCAAAGCAAGCGCCTGCAACTAACCCAACATAGCCTGTTCCTATTACCGCTATTTTCATTATATCACTTCAAAAAAAAGAGAAATTAGACAATAAATATGCTAACTTCTACATGAATAGTGTATGAGGTTATTTTAAAAGAAATTGGTTCAAAAACGAGCAGGGTTTTTAAATAACCCAAGAGTATTAGATATATGAATATAACACAAGCATTTGTTCTTGCAGGCGGAAAAGGAGAAAGGCTAAAACCACTTACTAATGATATTCCTAAACCACTCGTAAATGTAAATAACAAACCAATACTCGAATATGGGATTGAAAATCTTGTACAACATGGAGTTAAAGAAATAATTCTTTCAACAGGATATTTGCACGAGAAAATTGAAGAACATTTTGGAAATGGAGAAAAGTTTGGTGCAAGAATTATTTATTCTGTTGAAACCGAACCTCTTGGAACAGGAGGAGCATTGAAAAAAGCAGAAGAACTGCTACATAATAGTTTTTTTATGTTAAACGGAGATAATATTGCAAATTTTAATCTTTCTGGTTTAGCATTAAAGCATGAGGAAAATGGTGCACTTGCAACATTAATTCTTTCTGAAGTAAAAGATGTTTCAAGTTTTGGAGTTGCAAAATTAGATGATGAAAGAATTTCAGAATTTGTTGAAAAACCGAAACAAGAAGACGCACCAAGCAATTGGGTAAATGCGGGTTGTTATGCGATTGAAAAAGATGCACTTGAATATTTACCTTC
>CAYMWD010000094.1:0-4258 GCA_964394025.1 uncultured archaeon
GTTAGGTCATGTCTTGTTATAAAATAACCTGTTGCTTTTTGAAGGTCTTCTTTTCCTTCAATATCTATGCATGTTCCTTCGCAAAATCTATATTCCACTATTTTTCCTTTTTGCATGTAATTTTTTAGCGAATCAATAAGTTCGTATTCATTTCTTACCGAAATTGGTGTTTCATTAACGCATTCAAAAAAATCTTGTTTGAATCTGAAAATCCCAGTGCTTACCAAATTTCCTGGCTCTTCGCCTGGTTTTGGTTTTTCAATTATATTTGTCACTTGTCTTTTATCGTTTGTTTCTAGTACTCCAAATCTCCAAGGGTCTTCAACTTTTCGTGCTAACATTACTGCGTCTGCTTTTTCAAATTCATCTGATTCCATTATTTTTGAGTAATTTTTTTTCCCAACAATAACATCGCTATTAGCTAAAATGAACATATCTTTGATGTTGTCTTCTACAAGGCTTAGGGCGTGTGCAGTTCCTTTTGGTTCTTGCTGTACAAAATAATTAAGTTTTGTTCCGTAAAACTCATCCCCAAAATGTTCTTCTATTATTTCTCGTTTATATCCTACAACAAGATTGATTTCATTAACTCCAGCATCAATCAAATGCTCCATTATGTGTTCAAGAATCGGCCGGTCTTTTATTCCAGCCATGCATTTTGGAATTTCATCAGTAATAGGTTTTAATCTGACGCCTCTTCCGGCTGCTAAAATCACTGCTTGCATGTTTAGAATATGCTATTAAAGAATATAAAAGTTGTTTATTTTTTGTGAATAAATTTAGCTAATCTATTTTTTAGTTTGTTTGTTTTTTATCCACTTTAAAATTCGGTAAGCAAGATAAATAATTCCTGCAATAATAGCTCCAATTATAACTAAAAAAATTAGGGGTATAACAACAAGTTCTGGGCCGGGAGCAATATCTGCATGTGCAAAAGGCATTATAGAAAGTAAAACTAATACAAACCCGGCTATTTTGAATTCTTTCATAATTAAGTTATTTGTTTATTCTTGTTATTAAAATTATGTTTTTATTTAGCTAAAATCATCTTTAAAAATTTTAAGTCCTTTGAAAAGAATAATTGCCGATGCAAGTGTAATAATTAAAAGTAAATCTGGGTTTACAAAATTTTTTAAAAAAGTAAATGAAGGTAATGCCCCGATAATTAGTGCGAATGTTGTGAGTCCAAATGCAAATCCTTTATTGTTAGGCATTGTTTCTGCTAAAGCAGTTAATGTTATGGGCATTGTAAAATTAAATAAAAATGCACCAAGTATTCCTGCTATTGCAAACTCTGGACCTAAAAATAATAGTGGAGCAGATAAAATTAATCCGAACATTGCAACTTTAATCCACCCAAATTTATCCCCTAAAATCCCGCCTGATGCTTTTCCCAAAACTACTGCAATAGTAAGAATTAGAAGCAGATTAAAGTTGCTTTTCCAAGCGAAATTCAAAAGTGTCCCAATAAATGCTCTTGCAGTTATTGTTATCAGTAGAAGGATAACTATTATTTCAAATCTTTTTAGTTTTGTTTTATTAATTTCTTTGAAAAATAATTTCGGGGACTCTAAAGAGTGTATTCCAATAGCAAGTAGAGTTAAAAGAAAAACAAATATACTACTTTCAAAGTTTCCGCTTTTTCCAATAATTGTTCCGGCTAGTAAACCTATTGCACCAGTTGAAACAAAAATGCCAGGGTATGTTGCTTTTCCTGGTTTTAAATTTAGCGAAATCACTCCACCCCCGACATGGTAAAAAGCATTTCCTATTCCTGCAAGAATTACAGCTAAAACTGGAACACTAAGAGAAATTGTAGAAATTCCTGCAAGCACACAACCAATTGTAGCTGCTGTTGAAGGTGATTTGAAATAATCAACCCCAAAACCTATTATTGCTTGTAGTGCAAATGCAAGTACATTATAAAGAATAACTAGCATAACAATTTCTTCAATTGCAAGGTTGTTCAGTATGCCTGTTGCAAAAACAACACCTACTGTTGTTGCGTCAATTAATGCGTGTCCTATGCTGTAAACAAAAAGATTTGATGCAATTAATTTGTTAATTTTTTGAAACACTTTAGAAATATGTTTAGCTACTATAAAAATACTGTTTTTTTATTAGTTTTTTTTTAGATTTCAATTTCCATTAAATCTTGTGCAACAATCGCATTGTGAAATTCCTGTCTTGCTTCGTTTTCAAACAATTCATCTTCCTTGTGTCTTGCGCTTAAGTGGAATAATGCGAGTTGTTTTACTTTTGCTTTGTGTGCGATTTTTGCAGCATCTTTTGCAGTGGAATGGAATGTTTCTTTTGCCCGTTCTTTCATTTTTTCGAGGAATGAAGATTCATGAATAAGCAAATCGGATTCTTTGATTGCATTTATGTATCCTGCATCGGGCAAGGTATCAAATATGATTGATATTTTTCTTCCTTTGCGTGCCTTGCTTTTGTCAAGCACATCATCTGGTTTGATTGTTTTTCCATTCACATTTATTTTTTTTCCTTGTTGCAGTTCACTGAAAAGTGGACCAATAGGTATTCCAAGATTTATTGCTTTTGTTCTGTCAAATTCTCCGAGTTTATCTTTTTCTTCAAATACATATCCAAAACATTCAACTTCATGTTTAAGTGGAACACTTGTTATTGTGAAATCCGTTTCTTTTAGAATAATTCCTTTTTTTGATTCAAAGCATTTTACTTCAAATTCGGGTTTAAGCATTCCAAGTTCGAGAGTTTTTTTGATTAGTTGTTCAATTCCTTTCGGGCCGTAAATTTCTAAAGGCCAGTCTCTGCCGTGAATATTCATTGTAGCGAATAATCCCGGCAATCCAAGTATATGGTCTCCGTGAAAATGAGAAATAAAAATTCTGTTAATTTTTAAGTAGCTTACTTTTGCTTTCATCATTTGTCTTTGTGTTCCTTCAGGGCAATCAAACAAAAGCCATTCGCCATTGTATCTTAGTGCAACGCTGCTCAAATTTCTGTTTTTTGTGGGCGTGCTTGCACTTGTGCCCAAAAAAACTGTTTTTATTTTTGTGCTCATCATTTTTTTCCTTTATTTATGGTATAATTAATACTTAGTATACTTAATCATGCAACTAATTAATAAGTTTTGAATTCTTCAGCAAAACCCTTTAATAGCTTACTTTATTAATAAATTTATTACCTAATATAATCAATTAATAGTTTTTGAAAAGTGATTTTTCATGGATTTACTAAAACTCCCATCAACCAAGGAAGTTCCTGTGTCTAAACTTATTTTAGAACAAATTATAGGCCAGGAAAGAGCTGTCGAAATAGTGCGGAAAGCAGCAGTTCAGAAAAGAAATGTTCTTTTGGTTGGATTACCTGGAACTGGAAAATCAATGCTTGCAAAGGCAATGTCGGAAATAATGCCGGTTGAAAAACTTAGAGATGTTCTTGTTTATCCTAATGATGAAGATTTCAATAATCCTAAAGTAAGGGTGCTTAAAGCAGGCGATGGTAAAAAAGTTCTTGATCAAGCAAGGCTTGAAATGAAAGCACAGGAAGACAATATGCGTCTTATTAGTATGATTCTTCCTTTTGGCTGGTTTATTCTTTCGTATATTATTTGGACTTTAGGTTTTATCCCTGATGTTGTTTATGCGGCAACTCTTATTCTTGGCGGATTTTTGATGATTGGTTTTGCTCTTGGTTCACAAATGCGTGTAAAATCAGGAACTGTAATTCCTAAACTTCTTGTTAATAATGATAAGAAAAAAATTGCTCCTTTTTTTGAAGCAACGGGCGCACATGCAGGTGCTCTTTTGGGCGATGTTAGACATGATCCTCTTCAAAGTGGTGGTTTAGGTACGCCAGCGCATCTTCGTGTAGAACCGGGCATGATTCATCGTGCTTCGGGCGGAGTTTTATTTATTGATGAAATTGCAACACTGAAAATGAAAAGCCAGCAGGAACTTTTAACTGCAATGCAAGAAAAAAAATATCACATTACTGGCCAGAGTGAAATGAGTTCAGGTGCAATGACTAGAACTGATGCAATTCCATGTGACTTTGTTCTTGTTGCAGCAGGAAATTATGAGGACCTTGAAAAAGTTCACCCTGCTTTGCGTTCAAGAATTAGGGGTTACGGGTATGAAATTTATATGAATATTGATATGGATGATACTCCTGAAAACAGAAACAAAGTTGTGCAATTTGTTGCACAAGAAATTGTTAATGATGGAAAAATTCCTCATTTTTCAATGGATGCTGTTCAAGAAATAATTCTTGA
>CAYMWD010000095.1:0-4252 GCA_964394025.1 uncultured archaeon
TGCATCTTCTGCAATTTTAGCCTGCTTTGCATTCACAACGTCCATTATTTCTCCGCCTTTGAACATTTCAGCAACACCTTTTTTGATTTTAAAAGTACCTTTTTGAACACTATCAATATCAGCCAATATTACCACATTAAAAAAATAGTCTAATAACTATTTAAACCTGTTTAGAGGTAAGAGTAATATGATTTCAAGGCAAGAACAAAATGAATTAACTCGCTTTCTTGAACAGGATGTTTCAAAAGGAGACATAACTTCAAAGATTACCCCTTCAATGGAATGTGTGGGCGAAATCAAAGCTAATGAAAATTGTGTGCTTGCAGGAATTGAAGAAATTGTCTGGTTATTTAATTCAAAAGGGCTTAAAATAAATGTTTTTGCAAAAGATGGCAAAAAAGTGAAAAAAGGACAAAAAATTGTTTCAGTAAAAGGCAAAAATCAGAAAATGCTTGAATGTGAAAGAGTAGCACTTAATCTTTTAGGAAGAATGTCAGGTGTTGCAACAATATGCGCAGAAGCAAAAGCAATTTCAAAAACAAAAGTTGCAGTTACAAGAAAAACTATACCTGGATTTCAGTGGCTTGATAAAAAAGCAGCCGAAATTGGAGGTGCTTGGTCACATAGAAAAAATTTAAATGAAATGATTTTACTTAAAGAAAACCATTTAAAATTTTTTAACTCAACAAAAGAAGCGATTGTAAAAGCAAAAAAAACAAGAGGAAAAAAAGTAGAAGTTGAAGTTGAAACTTTTGAACAGGCAATTGAAGCAGCTTCTGAAAACCCTTACATGATTATGCTTGATAACTTTTCTTCAAAAGAAGCAGGAAAAACAATTAAAGAATTAAGAAAAACAGGATACAAAAATAAAATAGAACTCTCAGGGGGAATTAATCTGAAAAATCTTGAGAAATATAGTGATTTGGATGCAGATATTATCTCAATGGGAGCACTTACTAAAAATGCAAAAATAGTTGATTTTAACATGAATATTGAAAAGGCAAAAAAATGACTGAAATTTTAATAACTCCTGCAACCATAGAAGATTTTAGAAAAATAAGTGAACGAGTCGAACAAGGCGGAGGGAATATGTACCCTCATGCACAAGTAGAATATGAAATTTTAGTAGCAAAAATTAATGGAAAAATAGCAGGATACTGCGAATATGAATATAACGGCCAACATGAAGGAATGATAAAAAGTATAGAAGTTTTTCCAGAATTTCAAAAAAAAGGAATAGGCAATAAATTACGAATGGAAGTAGAAAATACAATAGCTAAAAGAGGCGCACGATATATCCGCGTTGTTGCAGCACATGACCCAAATGATGAAACACGCAGAACAAAAATAGAAGCTTATTATAGAAAACAAGGATATGAGCGAGGAGAACTATACAAAGGGCTTCCTTCAATGTTAAAAGAACATCGCCCAAGAAGGTAATATTATGAAACGAGGATTATTAGTAGGAAGATTTCAGCCATATCATACGGGGCACCATAATGCACTTTTAAATGCATTAAAAGATGTTGATGAAATGGTTATTGTGGTTGGTTCTTCAAAAGAATCGTTCAAAAAAGAAAATCCTTTCACTGCAGGGGAAAGAACTGAAATGATTGGACTTGCTCTGCAAGAATCTAAAATATTCGGAAAATGTTACATTACTCCAGTAGCAGACATTGATGAATATGCACTTTGGACTCAAAGAATTAAAAGCTATTGCCCAAAATTTGATATTATTTTCACAAACAATCCACTTGTAAAAGAATTATTCGAAGCAGATAATTACAAAGTTAATAAACTTGTTAGCAACAATAGCCAAATTGATTCAACAAAAGTAAGAGAAAAAATACTTTTAGGCGATTCATTGAAAGGGCTTGTACCAAAAAGCGTTGAAGAATTTTTGAAAAAAATTAATGCTAAAAAAAGACTAAAATCTATTTTAGAAGACGAAGTGAAGCAGTGATTATCCAATAGATATAACTGAATTATAAATTTGAATTTCTTTCGAATTCAAGCCCATAGAATTAGCAGTATTAATTGCTTTTTCAACTTTAGTGATATTAATTTCTCCTGGACTGAAATTAAATGCAGTTGCTCGTTTTATTATTTTTGTTCTTATGCTAACCGGGCCAGTTACTGGGGGCAAAATATCTTCTCTTTTTTTTCTAAAAAATCCAAAAGGCATTAATTAATTGACTTTACAGAAGGTATAAATGTTTCGTTTAGGGAAAGCTGTTTAATATATTCGCCAACACAATCTTTGCATGCCTGAAAGGTTTGATTTACTTATAGTAGGCTTCGGAATTGCAGGGCTTTCTGCCGCTTTTGAAGCATCAAAAAACAAACAAAAATCAATTTGTATTATTGACAAAGGTGATGAAACTAATTCCAATAGCTATTTTGCACAAGGAGGAATAGCAGTAGCATTGGCTAAACATGACTCGTGGAAAAATCACTATGAAGACACTTTAAAAGCAGGCGATGGATTATGCAATAAAAAAGTAGTTGAAATTATTACAAAAAATGCACCCGATTCAATAAAAGAATTAATTGAACTTGGAGCTGAATTTGACGGTGGAAAAAATCCAGAAGGGGGCCTTGAAGGAGGACACTCAGAAAATAGAGTTATTCATATTAATGGCGATCAGACAGGAAAAGGAATTACCAAATTTTTAAAAAAAATTGTTTTGGAAAAAGAAAATATTACCACAATAAACAATTCGCTTCTTACAGAAATTTACACAAAAAATTCAGAATACCTTGGAATTAAAACTGAAAAAGAAATAATAAAATCAGATACACTAATTATAGCAACAGGCGGATACGGGGCTTGTTTTGAAAAAACCACCAACCCTAAAACAACACTTGGTTCAGGAATCGCAATTGCTAACAAAGCAGGCTGTGAACTTGAAGGAATGGAATTTATTCAATTTCATCCAACTACTTTAAGCAACGGGAAAAATTTTCTTGTGAGTGAAGCAGTAAGAGGCGAAGGCGGAATTATTGTAAATGAAAAAGGCGAAAAAATTGTTGACCCTCTTTTCACAAGAGACAAAGTAAGCCGGGCTATTTACAATGAACTTGCATTAGGAAAAAAAGTATTTTTAGATACTAGGGATTTTGAAAATGGATTTTTTGCAAAAAGATTTCCGTCAGTATATGAAGAGTTAATTAAAAATAAAATAAATCCAGAAAAAGAATTAATTCCAATTGAAGCAGCCGCACATTATACAATTGGCGGGATTAAAGTTAATGAAAAAAGCGAAAGCAAAGTAAAAGGAATTTATGCAATAGGCGAATGCGCAAACTCAGGATTACATGGGGCTAATAGATTAGCATCAAATTCTTTGCTGGAAGGATTAGTAATGGGGAAAATTTCAGCAAAAAATGCAATTAACAAAATAGGAAAAAATGCACAAATAATTGAAAATAAATTTGCTGAAAAAGAAGGAAAAGATTCGGAAAATGCAATTAAAGAAATTAAAAAAATTATGTGGGAAAAATGCGGAATAGTAAGGGAAAAGAAAAAACTAAAAGAAGGGCTTTTGAATCTTAAAAAAATTGAAAAAGAAATTGAAATCAAAGAAAATAAAAAATCAATTATTACTCAAAGTGCTTTGCTTGTTGCAGAAAAAACAATTGAATCTGCAATTTTAAGGGAAAAAAGTATCGGAACGCACTATAGAATAAATTAAAAAAAAATGAATTTATTATACTAAAAGAATACAATTAAATTAAATAAAAAGCATTATTTGTTTAATGAATAAAACTCAGTTTTTTGGAACAGTTCTGGTAATAATAGGATTATTTTCTCTAACAATTTTACCAATATTTGGAATTGTTGCAGGGGAATTTTTAGTTGAAATTTCAGTAGTAGGCGGATGGGGCATAACAGTATTAGGAGCACTCATTCTTGTTATTTCACTAATTTTTGAAAGACTGAATGATATTAAAAAAGAAAATTTTGACAAAAATTATTGAGGTGAAAAAATGATTATGGTAAATACTGATTTTGTAGAAGGAAAAAAAATAGTTGAAACAATTGGAATTGCAAAAGGAAGTACAATTAGAGCAAAATGGTTTGGAAAAGATATAATGGCTGGAATAAGACAAATTGTCGGCGGAGAGCTAAAAGAATATACTGAAATGCTTACTGAAGCAAGAAAAGAAGCAACTCAAAGAATGGTAGCAGATGCAGAAGCACTTGGAGCAAACGGAATAATTAATGTAAGATACACAACTTCACAAGTAA
>CAYMWD010000096.1:0-4246 GCA_964394025.1 uncultured archaeon
TTCTTTTGAAATTTTTAATATTACTGGTGTTGCATTTGAAGGTTGGAACAAAAGATTAATTTTTTCATTAGCCCTGGAAAGTTTAGCAACAACACCCTTCAAGTCAACTTGCATTGATTTGAAACTATCGCTTTCATTTACTTCAACTAATCCTTCAGGGATGGGTGAAGAACCTGCAATCTCAACAGTTCTTACTGCATTTGGGCTGTTATCAATAACAACAGGGTCTCCTGCAAAGTTAACTCCATAACCTATTCTGCCATCATTGCCCACAAGACCATCTAAAGGCATATAGTAGAATGGACTATCAGGTTCTGCTGCATTAAGTTTCTCTAAATAAATATTTATTTTTGCATTAGGATTACCATCTTCATCAAAGAGTTCCCATGATGCGTCGTTGTAAACAATATCTACTATTATATTGTAAACCCCTGGTCCTGGAAGTGCATAATCTGGTTGACTATATCCTCCGAATGAAAATAAATCAGGGTCTCTGAAATAAACACTCAATCCATCAGTTTGATTTACATAGAAATCTGGTGCTGAAAAGAATGATTCGTTTTGTGCTAAATCAAAGTCTCTTTGGAAATCAGAACTATATCCATCTGCCATAAGTGTAGCGTTGAAATTAGCTTTTGCAACAATTTCATCGTTTGTTATGCCTGAAGCTTGTAAGAATTCTTCAATTCTTGAAGTGCTATAAGGTTCACATTGTTCAAGCCCTGAATCTCCTGCAAAGAATCTTTTTTCTAATTCATTTGTGGCTGTAACATCATTACAATTTTCACATGAAAGTTTAGGTATAATGCTTACTTGTGCATTATAAATTCCACTTAATTCATCAAATGTACATCTTACCTCGGTTATTCCTTCAGCCTTAGCCATTATTGTTTGAGTTCCATCTGCACATTCTATTTCGGTTCCTAATGATGCATTGTAAATACTAATAATAACATCAGTTTCAATTTGGCCGGGATTAGTATTTTGAATTTCTGCTATTACTTCAACTTCATTAGTTCCTTGGTTTGAAGTTGAAATTTTTGAAATTCCAATATCATAATCGCCAATAAATGATTCTGAAATAAGATCATCAAGAGGTGAAGGGCATGTAAAGTCTGCTCCTTCCATGCTTACATAATCAGCAATATCTTTTATTTTTTTCAACAAAGCAATACTAAATTGAGCAGCATCACAATAAATTCCATCTTCATTTTCTTCATTACATTCATCGCTTGCTATTCCATTCCAAGTCCAATCAAATTTAACTTTAGGCAAAGCATCAGAGCCAGTTGAACCAACTCTTGTTCCGTCTTGACAATTCAACAGTGAAATGTCTTGTAAAGTTTCAATTTCAGGAGGCACACTATTAAACTCTAAGTTGTATCTGTATTCAAGTTCGTCAGAATCATCTTCATCAAGATCTGTTTTGGTTTTATTTAGATACTCGTCTTCGAAAAATATACAAACACCTTCGTAATCTACAAAGTCATCTTTAGCATAAACTTTGTCAGTATAATTGTGTCTTATTCCTTCAACTTTTAATTGTGAATATTTAGGTTGTTCATAGGTTGTTGTAAACCCTGTTGCATTAGTGAAAATTGTTCTGAATGTTTCAACTCCTTGTGAAATAGCATCTGTATTATTCACCAGTGGTCTTGGTACTGTGGGAGTTTCATTTTTTTCTCCAAGTCCTTCCACTTCAAGAGTAATATCTTTATCTTCTTCTTCAAGTTGTCCTGCGCCTTGTACAAGAGTAATCTCTTTTACTTCAGCGTCATCAGCCATCACATTAAATGTAATTTCATCGTCTTGCTGTTCATAACTAATAAACATTCCTGCGAGGAAACCGCCTAATCCTGCACCAAGAATATTTTTGCCAAATAACCCTTGCACAAGTCCACCAGCACCGCCTAAAAGTCCACCAGCAGCTCCGCCACCACTAGCACCACCTAAAAGTCCGCCTGTAGCTCCTCCGCTTTGATTACTACTTTGATTTCCTGCAATAAGTCCTGTTATTGTAGGAAGTACAACATTTGCAACTGGAGTAGCGCCTAAAGCAGCTCTTGCATTTTCAACATCTTTTGTAGTCAGATTTGCAATAATTTTAATTGGATTTTCTTCAGTTCCACTATTTTTAATCGTTTTCTGAGCTTGTTTCTGAAGTTCATCTAAATATGTTATTGCAGTATAATTTGTTACTTTTGTATCTGACCACGCAGTAACTGATTTATACCAAACACCATTTTCTTTGTAATAATCTCCATTTTCAAGTATTACTCCTTTTCCGCTTCCTCCTTCAGAAGCAGGGTCTTTAGGTTTGCCTGAAATAATTGAATTTCCTTCACTATAATTTTTCAATCCGCTTAAAACCATTGCTGCAAGTCCCCAAAAGATTCCGTCTTTTGCAGCTTGCCCCCAATCTTTTCCATTAACTGTAACTTTTACTGATTTTTCTACACAATTATTTGTAAGAGTTGAAACGTCATAACCATCATAATCATATGAAGGATCATCATAAACATCATATTCATATTTGCTTAATTGCCAACAACTTGTAGGGTCGCTGATTATAACTCTTAGATTTTTAATCAATTGTTCTTTCTTGTCTGATGAAAAGTTAGGTGAAACCATAACTGAATAAACTCCAGGATAATTCTCTTCGGCAAAGATTTCTATATCTTGACTTTGCCCTGGTTCAAGTCTAAAAGTTTTCTTAGGTGTCATGGTTAAGTCGCTTTCAATTTCAAACTCAACTGGTTCTCCGCAAATTTCTTGTGCAGTAATAGTGAAAGTTCCTGATTCTTTTTGATTAATTTTCAATAATTCTTTATCATAGCTTAAACATTGACCAAGATTAACTGCAGTGATTTTTGTGGTAATAGTATTTTGCAAATATTGCTTCTCATTATCCAATGGATTATTTGCTTGTATTACAATATCTGCTTCAGCTATTCCATTAACTCCGCCAAATGGATTAAAGCTAAGAATCGAAGTAAGGCTTTGCTCTGGTTGAAGAGTTCCAAGCAAAATTCTATAATAACCACTTCTAAGTGTTGTTTCATCTGCACCGATATTAAGTATATATTCCCCAATTTGGTTTGTTTTCCATTCAATTTTTGCTTCAAGGTCTTTAAGTGCAATTGGCTTTCCATTAATTGTACAATTATTTTGAATTTGGAATTCAATTCTTTTTGGTGAATTAGTAACTGCAGTAGTCCAATCTTTTCTTGTAACTGTTAAACAAGTTGGATCATCAACTTCTCCACCAAGACCAACAACAATTTTAACAGGAACTGTAAATGTCCAAGTTTGTCCAAAATTTCCTGCAACAATAACAAGTTCGCCTTCAAAATTCATTCGTTCATCAAGATTTTGAGCAGCATCTGAAAGGAAAGTTTTCAATGAAATTTCCTGAGTATCATTTGCATTAATGGTCATTCCTTTATATGAATTCAAAAGCCAATTTTGTATTTTTGTTTGGTCAAGAATGTTCCTAAATTTTCCAGTTAATTTAATATCATTAATAATTAACGAGTAAGGTGCAACATTTCTTAGTGAAAGATTTTCTGATGATTCTGTTTTTGTTTTTACATTCAAACTTACGCCTAATGAAGCAGGAGTAATTTCGATAAGTTTATCGCTTACTTTAAGTTCAATTTCTTTCATGTTGTAATTAATCTTTTCAATTTCAACAATAACTTTTTCACCAGGGCTTTGTGAAGGAAGAATTACATGTGCAACCCCGTCTTTTTCAGTAATATCATAATCAAGAATATTTCCATGCTTATCTTTCAATCTTACTATCGCATCTTCAATTTCAAAATCGCTTGATGAATCTTTAATAAGAATATTAACATCTTGATTTACTCCTGAAATGAAAATATCAGGGTTAATTTCAGCAGTAAGTTCTTTAGGCGAAGAAACAATAACCATCAAATTTTTCTCAAAAACAATCGTCTGGTCAGAAACAAGTTGTATATTGATTATTCCATTCCCTGATTTTTGAGGAACAAAATCTGACTCAAGTCTAATTGAATTTTTAGGCATCAAATTTCCAACATCAAAGCGTGAAAACTCATAACCATTAACCACTCCTTGTGTTTCTTTTGTTTCTGAATCAGTAAAAGTATAATCAAAAAATTTCAATATTTCATCATTATTCACAATTCTCAAATTTGCAGTATTGTGGATTCGTGTTTCTGAATTATTTGTAAGAATAAACGAAATGCTATAAGGGTTGAACACT
>CAYMWD010000097.1:0-4163 GCA_964394025.1 uncultured archaeon
CTTCTAATATTTCAAAGTATTTTACTATTGTTTTTGTTTTTTCAAGCTTGTCTTTTGCAGGATTTCTTTCAAAAATATTTTCTACTTTTGTTTTTCCTTTAAGTACTCCTGAAATTTGTGCAATTTCAGTTATTCGTCTTATTGTGCCCATTTTTTTATCGTGGAGTCTTTGTTGGATAATAATAAGGTCAAGTGCAGAAAGCATAACCTCTGGAACACTCATTGGAGGAGAAGTTACTCTTACTACTGTTTCTTCAGGTGTGTTTGCATGCACTGTTCCCATCGAACCATCATGTCCTGTGTTGAATGCAGTAAACAAAGTGAATGCTTCATCATGTCTAATTTCTCCAACAATTACTCTGTCAGGTCGCATTCTCAATGAATTTTTTGTAAGTATATCCATAGTAAGTTCGCCTGTTCCTTCGAGCCCTGGTGGTTTTGATTCCATTCTTATCCAATGTTTCAAAGGCAAATTTAATTCTGCTGTGTCTTCTATTGAAATTACTCTTTCAGTAGCTTGAATGAATGATGCAAGTATGTTTAGTGTTGTTGTTTTTCCGGAGCCAGTTCCACCTGCAATAAGTATGTTTGCTGGTCTTGTCTGCATTCCTTCAGTGCAAATCCACAAAAAAGCAGCAACTTCAGGGGTAATACTTTTGAGGTTAATCATATCAATTATTGTAAGCGGGTCTTCTTTGAATTTTCTTATTGTTAATGTTGAACCTTGCACTGATGCAGGGGGAATTGTCGCGTTAACTCTTGAACCATCAGGAAGCCTAGCATCTAAAAGCGGCGAGCTCAAATCAACTCTTCTTCCTACTTGTCTTGCAATTCTGTTAAGCAAATCCTGAATTTCTTTGTCAGAATAGAATTCAATATTTGTAATCATCATTTCATGTTTTCTGTGAAATACATATACTGGAAGTTTAGGGCCAATAACCATAATTTCTTCGAGCTGATCATCTTTGATAAGCGAATCAATTAACCCATAGCCAACCATTTCTCTTACAACAGATTCAGCATAAAATTTGTATCTTGTTTTTGGAATGTGAAGTTCAGGAGAATCTCTCAAAATTTCCATTACTTTTTGATAATAAACATTTCTTTTTTGTTCTTGGTCTCTTATTTTGTAAGGGGTAATACTGATTATTCTTGTTGCAGCTTCTTTGATTGTATTAATTATTGTTTTTTCTGTTCCAATAGGTCTTGCAATAGGAATCCAGTAATACAATAAAGGCTGTCCGGGAATCCTGTAAATTTTTACATCGCCATAAGAATCAATTTCTTCTTTTTTGCTGTTCTCAAGTTCTTTTTCTGCCTGACTTTTTATGTACTCTTCGGTTTCTTTTGTTTTAATGCTTGTATCCTGTGGCGGAAGTTCCTTTTCCATTTGTTCTATTTTATCCCGAATTTCTTTTTCATTAATAGCTTGTTTTTCAACAATTATTGGTTTTTGAGGTTCGGGTGCTTTTGAAAAATCAGTTTCAGCAACAACTTGTTGTGTAGGTGTTGCTGTTTGATGTTGTGTTTGTTTTTCTTGAACATCTTTTTTTGCATCAGCAACTGCTTGTTCCATTGCATTTATTTTTTCAGGGGCTATTTTAGGTTCAATTTCTTCTCCAGTGCTAAAATCATCAGGTAAAGGTTTTGTTTTAATTTGATCAAAAAGACTTCCTTGCGAATCATTTTCATATTGAGAATCAGTTTCTTGTTGTGATGCATTTTCTTGTTCGCCTTCAGGCATTTCAGATTCTTCTTGTGTCGATTGTTGAATATTTTCTTTAGGTCTTTGTTCAACAAACAAATCTGATTCAGTAAATGATTTTTTAGGTTTTTGAGTTTCAACTGGTTTAGCATTATCTGATTTGAATTCTTTCTCGAGCTCTTTTTTATTAGGCTCTTTTATCTTCTTGAATAACTCATTCATATAGTCAGGCATAGGAACTCGATTATTAATGGAGTTTTTTCTTTATATATATTCTCTTTACGTTTTTGATTATCTTTTTTCATTGATTTCTTTATGAATTCTTTCAATGAATTCTTCTGTTTTTACTCCAAATTCAACTTTGTCTTCTCTGTTTCTTATTGCAACAGTTCCTGCACTTTCTTCCTTTTCACCAACATTTAGAATGTAAGGCACTTTTTCCATTTGTGCTTCCCTTACTTTGAAACCAACAGTTTCATCTCTTGTATCAGTTTCACTTCTAATTCCGGCCATCATTAATTTTTTGTGAACTTCTTCAACATATTTGTTGTATTTTTCGCTAACTGAAACAACCTTTACCTGTACAGGTGAAATCCACAAAGGAAATGCACCGGCAAAATGTTCTATTAATATTGCGATGAACCTTTCCATCGAACCAAATACAACTCTGTGAAGCATTACTGGTTGCTTTTCTTTATCGTCTTTGTCAATATATTTTAGTTCAAATTTTTCAGGCATTTGAAAATCTAATTGAACAGTTCCAAGTTGCCAGCTCCTATTCAAAGAATCCTTAATATGAAAATCAATTTTTGGACCATAGAATGCTCCATCTCCTTCATTAATTTTGTATTTTTTATCGCTTGCCTCAAGAATCTTTTTGAGTGTAGCTTCAGCTTTTTCCCACATTTTTGGGTCACCCATTGCCTTTTCAGGTCTTGTGCTTAATTCCATGTGGTATTCAAAACCAAAAATATCTGAGTAGTAATAATCAATTAGTTCTATTACTCCTTTGATTTCTTCTTCTACTTGTTCAGGTGTACAGAAAATATGTGCATCATCCTGGGTAAATCTTCTTACTCTAAGCAGGCCATTAAGAACTCCGCTTAATTCGTGTCTGTGCACCATTCCAAACTCAGCCATTCTTATTGGTAAATCTCTGTAAGAATGCCTGTGTGTTTTGTAAATCAGCATATGCCCAGGGCAATTCATTGGTTTTATTGCATAATCTTCTTCATCTATTTTTGTAAAATACATGTTCTCTTTGTAATGGTCCCAGTGTCCTGATTGAAGCCACAAATCTTTTCGAAGAATTATTGGCGCCATTACTTCCTCGTACCCTCTTTTTCTATGTTCTTTTCTTGAAAAGTCAACTAATTCAGTCCAAAGGGTTGTTCCTTTATTGTGAAAAAAAGCAGTACCTGGAGCTTCACCATGCATTGAAAACAAATCTAACTCTTTACCTAATTTGAGATGATTTCTTTTTTCAGCCTCGTCCTTTTGTTTCACAAATTCTTCTAATAATTCTTTATTTGGAAATGTAATTCCGTAAAGTCTTTGGAGTGATTCTCTTTTTGCATCTCCTCTCCAATATGCTGATGATGTTTTTGTTAATTTCATTGCTTTGATTCCAGAAGTGTAATTTATATGCGGTCCTCTACACAAATCCAAAAATTCTCCACTTTTGTAAATTGAAATTATTTCTCCTTCAGGAAGTTCTTTGATAAGTTCAATTTTGTACTTATTATTTTTGAATTTTTTGAGTGCCTCTTCTTTAGAATCTTCTTCTCTTTCAAATTTATCATTTTTTTTTGCAAGCTCTTTCATTTTTTTTTCAATTGCTTCAAAATCTTGAGGTGTAAAAGTGTGGGTAGTATCAAAATCATAATAAAATCCTTCTTCTATTGCAGGGCCTATTGTAGGTTTTGCATCAGGATAAAGTTCTGTTACTGCAGCAGCCATTAAATGGGCTGATGAGTGCCAAAATTTATGTTTTTCTTCTTCGTTATTCCAATCTATTGCCATATTTACACCTCTCCAAGAAATTAATTATAATTAAGAAATAAATAATAAAGGATAGAATTGCAGTCATTTGAATACAAAAATCAGAAACAGACCGATAGCAGTGTTTGACAACACCTTCTTTTCATGCAAATCAAATAAATTAAAGTACTTTCATAATAAAAAACAATGTTGTTATGTAGCATTCATCAATTTGCAAAATATCTAATACCTTTCAGTCATTAATTATATCATGAAACCAGCTATCGACATTACCCCGTCTCCTGAGGTTTGTGTTAAATGTAAAGGTAGAATGTGGTGTGGTCCTAGATGTTACATTTTAGAAAAGCATTCTACTTTTTCAAAAACTGCTTCGAATATTGAGGGTACTTCTTTTCAGGGCTCTTCGCCGCCGGGTTTTTTTGTTTCGCATTACTCCTATCCAAAAGTAAATGTTGCG
>CAYMWD010000098.1:0-4139 GCA_964394025.1 uncultured archaeon
TGCTCGGAACAAGTGCGCCTTTAGTTATAATTTATTCGGGTTCAATGGAGCCTGTGCTTTATAGGGGTGACATTGTAATGCTTTCTTCAGCCGATAATCTTGAGCTAAATGAAGCTGTTGTTGATTTTGATGTGCGAAATTTGGGGATTAAAGACTTAGGCGAGTTAGCTGTAGTTTATGAAAATGGTGCTTATAGGCAGTCAGCAATAAAAATCAAAGGCAAAGAATATTTGTTTGATAAAAACGGGCCTATTGTTGTTTATTATTCTGAAATGCAAAATCGAGATATAATCCACAGGGCAGTTCTAAAACTTAAGGCTCCTGACGGGGATTATTTGATTACTTTTGGGGACAATAATCCTGTTATTGACCAATTTTGCACCGAAAACCCAACCCCTGAATCCTGTATTTCTCCTAATGTAATTTCAACTGAAAAACTTAGGGGTAAATATGTCATTCATGTGCCTTTTTTGGGGTATGTGAAGCTTTTATTTTTTGATGATGTTCCTTGGATAGCATCATGTGCCTTTAATTTGTGGCAAGACCCTGGAAAAATGATTTCCTGTATGGGTACTTCTGCAGATAATAGGTTTCAGTTTGTTCGTGTAAACAGTTTTAAATGATTGCGCAATGCAATTAATTAGTGATCTTATGAATTTAGTTTTTGAAGATGCAACAACGTTCAAAAAACTTGTTGATGGAATAGCAGTTCTTGTAAGTGAGGCAGAATTCATTATTAATGAAAAAGGCCTTAGCCTTAAAGCAACAGACCCAAGTCAAATTTCTCTTGTTGATTTTATGCTTCCAAAATCAGCTTTTAAAGAATTTGAAGCTGAAGACACAAAACTTGGGGTAGATCTTAATTATTTAAACCAAGTAATGTCAAGGGCAAAAGCAAAAGATGCTCTTCAACTTTCTGTTTCTGATGATAATTCAAAATTAAAAGTTACTTTTGCAGGGTCATCATTAAGAAGTTTTATTATTCCTCTTGTGGATATTTCACAGGGTGAATTACCGCTTCCAAAAATAGAATTTGATTCTGAAGTAAAAATCAAAGCTTCTGCTTTGCAAGAAAGTTTCAAAGATGCAGCACTTGTATCAACTCATATTATTCTTTCAATAGAATCTGATTCTTTTGTTGTAAAAGCAACCTCGAGTAAAGGAAATATGAAAAATATTTATACAAAAAAAGACGATTCGGTTATTGCAATAAAAACAGGGGACGAAACAAATGCAATGTTCCCTCTGGATTATTTAAGCAGTATTGTAAAAGCAGCATCAAGTGATACTGAAGTTACTCTTGGATTAAAATCAAACGCACCGGTACAAGTAGCTTACACTGTTGGCGAAGGTTCATTAAAATATTTCTTAGCTCCAAGAATCGAATCTGATTAAATTGATTTAATCTGACTTGTTTTTTTAATTTTAGAGCTTATTCAATTTTTCTACTCTTGCTTTGTGTCTTTTCACTTTGCTTGGCTTTTCAGCAAGAAATGCTTTTATCATTTTTTTGATTTCAGTTGGTGAATTAATGCGTGCACCGACACAAAGCACATTTGCATCATTGTGTTCGCGAGCTAATTTAGCTTCATTTACACTTGTTACATGTGCAGCGCGAATCCCTTTAATTTTATTGGCTGCAATGCTCATTCCAATTCCAGTGCCGCATACAAGAACCCCAAAAGAGCCTTTATCTTTTGCAACTTTACGGGCAACTTTTACTGCATAATCAGGATAATCAACAGAATCGTTCGAGTGAGTGCCTAAATCAACACTTTCATTGCCTGTTCTTTGCAAATATTTTTGTATTTCTTCTTTTGTTTCATAGCCTGCATGGTCTGCTCCAAGATAAAATTTTGCATTCATAAGTATCACCAACTTTATTTGATAGAAAAAGGATTTAAACAATTGGGGGCAATCATTCATTAGGTAAAATGATTGAACTTAAAAATATTGATTTTCTGAGCCAGAGTATTGAGGCAATTTCCTCTTTCATTCCTGAGGGCAATTTCAGGTTTAATGAAAAAGGGATACATTTTAGAGGGGTAGACCCTAGTCAGGTTGTTCTTGTTGATTATTCGATAGATAAAAAATTATTCGATTCTTATGACATTGAACCTTCTTTTGTAGGCGTAAATCTTTCAGAATTAAATAAAATTCTTTCAAGAGCTCAGCCTCAAGATGAATTAAACATTGATCTTTCAGAATCAGAAATAAAACTGAAATTCAAAGGCGAGCTTAATCGTTCATTTAAACTTCCACTTATTGATATTTCGGATGATGAATTAAAAGTTCCAGAAGTTAACTATGATGCTGTTGTTGAAATAAATGCTAGGCTTTTTAAGGAAGCTTTGAAAGATGCTTCGCTTTTTAGTTCTAGTGTTGTGCTTAATACCAAAGGCGACAAATTTTATCTTGAATCCAAAGGTTCTGCCGGAAATCTGAATTCAAATTCTCATACAAAAAATGTTAAAGTAAAAGCAAAAAAAGATGTCACTTCAAAATATTCACTTGGGTTTCTTCAGAATATTGCTAAACATGCTGATCCTGATTCGGATATTGTTATTGAATTAAAAAGCGACTCACCAATGAAAGTAAGTTATTCTATTGGCGATAGCGTGATAAAATTTTATTTAGCACACATGCTCTTGTGATTATGATGCACTATGAGCCACAATTAAGTGAACTCGAATTTGCGAGAAAATATCCTTTCTCATCTACAGCAAGAACCATAGTTAAAAATTCTGGTTTTTCGCTTGACGCAATTCCGCGAAGTGTTCTTGCTAGAGCAAAATCTATGGTCATATCAGCATACGAAGAAAACTATAAAGAAAAAAAACGCCCTAAAGAAATAAAATCTGCTAAAAGTGTTTTGCTTAATGAAGTTCTGGCTTTTCCTGCTGCAAAAATTATTATCTCTTTAATTGACAGATATGAACTTAACCGAAAATTTGCAGGGATGATTTCATCAGCAGTTCTAAAAAATTTTCAAAATGAAAAAAAAGAAATAATTTTTGATGTTGCATCCGAGCTCGGGGTAAAAATAAATTTTTCAGATTCAGCAGAATATTTTGCTGAACTTCCGTTGGAAAATTATCTTTTAGCGGATTTCAACGAAAAAAATTTAAAATTAGTAAACAGAGAAATTGAGAATGGAATTATTTTCTTTAAAAATAAAAATGATTTCTCTGCATTTTTATCTGCAGTAGTCCGCAGTAAAATTCTTGAATCTCTTCCAATTCCCGTAAAAAACATGCCTTCAATTTTTAATGAAGCAGCAGAAGAGCTAAAAGAAGAATTTGTCGCTTCAGCAAAAAGACAATATTCCCGTTCTGATTTTGGTGCAGCAAAACCAGAATCTTTTCCTCCATGCATGGCAAAAATATATGTTGATTTAATGGCGGGAGTAAAAGCACCACATTCAAGTCGTTTTGTATTTGCAACTTTTTTAAATTCAATTGGAATGTCCAAAGAAAACATAATTGAGATGTACCGCCAGACTCCAAATTTTAATGAACGTTTAACTCAGTATCAGGTTAATAGAATTGCAGGCAAAGGCGACAAAGGATATAGTTCGCCTGGGTGTGATAAGATGCGTTCATATAATTTGTGTGTTGCAAATTGTAAAGTCAATCATCCGGTTCAATATTATTCAAATGAAGTTTTTTCAAAAAAAGAAATAACTGAGGAAGATTCTGAAAAAAATTCAGAATAACTTTTTTTATTTTTTTTATTTTAAATATTTTTTAAAAAAAATAATTCAGCAAAAAACATTTTTCTTTTATTTTTAATTTATTTTTCTTTTATTTTTAATTTATTTTTCTTTTATTTTAATTTTTTTTTTTTATTTTAAATTTTATTTTTAAAAAATAATTATTTTTTTTATTTTTTTAAAATTTTTATTTTTTTTTGTGCAAAAAACCATTTTGCAAAAATTTAAATACCACTAAAGTCATCTCTTAGTTAAATTTTCAAAACATTTTTTTGAAAAAAATAATTATTGGAGGTAATGGAGATGGCAGAAGCAAAAAAGAAAACTGTAGCTAAGAAAAAACCAGTTAAGAAAAAAGCAGCAGTTAAGAAAAAAACTGTAGCTAAGAAAAAACCAGTTAAGAAAAAAGCAGCAGTTAAAAAGAAAA
>CAYMWD010000099.1:0-4134 GCA_964394025.1 uncultured archaeon
GACCCTAATTCAAAAATTCTTCTTACTGGTTATCAGGTTGATGAAACTCCTGGAAATGTGCTTTTAGCTACTGGTAAACTTAATCTTGAGGGTCTTAGTGTAAAAGTAAAAGCTGGTGTTGAGCATTATGATTTTAGTGCACATGCTGGCAGAGAAGAACTTTTTAAGGCTATTAAAAAGCTTAATCCTGAAAAAGTTGTTTGTGTACATGGTGATGCTGAAGTAACCAAAAAGTTCGCTAAATCAATTAAACAAGAAGGTTTTGAACCTATTATTCCTGAGTTAGGCAAGGAAGTAGAATTATGAATAAGTTTGTTAAAACTCTTGCTTCTTCTATTGAGATTTTTTCTGAACACCCAAAATTCATAATTCCAAAATTAATTATCGCAGTTTTTTATAGCATTACTTTGCTTTGGACTGTTGATTTGACTGCGGATGCTATTCTTGCTCCTTCTTCTGAAATTATTGTAAGTCTTCTTGTTCTTCTTGCAGGAACTCTTATTGTTGGAGTTTTAGATATTATTGCTAGTTCAATGTATCCTTTTATGGTTGAACAAACAAAGAAAGGAAAAATTTCCATTAAAAAAGCATTAGATTTATCTTTAAAAAAAAGCATGGAAATAATTCCCTCAGTTCTTGTTGTTGAATTTATATTTCTTGGATTAGCAGTTGTTTTGTTTATTCCTTTTTTCTTTTTGGCTTATTTTTTTGGAGATTTTTTTATTTTAATTTTTTATTTAATTTATGCTGTGTTTTTATTTTTAGTGGTTTTTTTGTTTTATTCTATTTACCCTGTTCTTGCGTTTGAAAAAAATTCTTTAATCGGTTCTTTAAAGCGAACAATTGACCTTTCGATGAATAATAAGCGTGATGTCACCAAAGCCACTGGGATTAGTTTTGTCATTTCAATGCTTTCTTTTGCAATTGCTTTTGTGATAGAATTTATCCCTCAGCAAGAGGGGACAATTTTTTTCTGGTTAGCGTTTATTATTGTTAGATTCTTAACTGCTTATGTGTATTCATATCTTTATGTGCTAAATCCTGTTTTTTATTTGGAGTACGGTAAAAAATGAATCGTTTTTGTGTTAAGTGCGGCAAAGAAACAGACAAACTTATTGACAGTTTGTGCATTTCTTGTTATTCTGAAGATAAGGAAATAGTAGACTTTCCGAGCGAAATTCTTTTGGATTATGATGGTAGAAGTGATAGAATTCGTTTTGGGTCTAAGTGGTTTGAAAACAATCTTGAGAATATTCACCAAGAACTTGAAAAAAAACTTATTAAAAATTTGAAAACAAAAAGACAGGAAGTGAATAATTTTAATGTTGAAATTTTGCCGGATGATTATATTTTAGGGGTTGCAGTTGTTTCTTTTGATGTTGTAATTAAGGGAGTAGAATTAGGGTTCGAAAAAAAAATTGAACTTAAAGCAAGAAACACTATTTCTGATGCATCAATGAAAATTTCTTCGTATTATCATGAGGCCATTATTCAAATTAGGTTTAATGAAAAGGTTTCTGATGAAATTCAAAAAAAATCAACCGAGGAAGTTATTGGTTATTTAAAAGAACACAAGAAAAAAATAGAATTATCCCATCCTATTGATATCAAAAAGGAACGAGGCGGTTATGATATTCTTGTTGGTTCTAAAAAAGCTGCAAGAATTGTTGCCGAAAGATTTGCAAGAAAACACAATACTAGTGTTGTTCATTCAGCAAAACTAATAGGAAATAAAGGCGGTAAAGAAGTCCATAGGCATACTTTTTGTGTTAGGATTTAGGGTTTTATTTTTATTGTAGTATTTTTTCTCGAAAAATGTGTTGTCATTCTATTTCTTCCTTTATCTTTTGAAACATAAAGAAGTACATCTGCATGATCCATCATACGTCCATAATCTCCTTTTCCTTCTACTGTTGAAATTCCTGCACTAAATGTAGGCGATTTTTTCATTTTTCTTACAAGCTCAGGGTCTGCAGTAAATTTTTTTTCTATTTCAACACTCACTTCATGTAGAACTTCTGTTGTTTCGTTTCTTCTTAGAGGCAAATAAACTCCAATTTCTTCTCCTCCGTGTCTGCCTGCAAATCCTTTATATTTTCTGCATATTCCTTGAAACGCTTCAGAGTAAATACGCAGTATTTTGTCTCCTATACCATGTCCATATTTGTCGTTTACTTTTTTAAAAAAATCAATATCAACCATTGCTATGCTGTGATTTGCTGGATGAACTAATCTTGTTCTGGCCATTTCTGCAAATCTTGGATCATTATAAAATGTTGTAAATTTAGGGTCTCTTTCAAGTCGTGTTTTTGTTTGTTCAATTCTTGATTCCGTTAAATAATTTAATTTTTCATCAATTTGCTTTAATCTTTTAATGCTAGCAGTTATTGGTTTTCCTTGTTTTAATCTTTGTTGCATTTCTTTCATTTCTTTTTTGCGCATAGATTCTGCTGCTTTTTGAAGTCGGCTTATTTGTGTTGCAAGAACCCCGGTTCTTTTTATTTCAACGGGTTTTGTTTTAATTTTTATTTCTGCAGGATTTTTCCCTTCTGCTAATCTTCTAAATCGAGGCATAAAGAATTACTGTTCCTGATTTATAAAAAACCTGCTTTTAGGCTTCTATTCCTTTTAGTACTTTTTTGATTTCGTCTGTACTCATTTTTGTTATAAGTAGTGGTATTTTTTCTGATTCTGCAATTTTTTGTGCTATTGGGTCAACTTTTGTAACTCCATGAAGAACTACTATTGAGGGTTTCATGTCTGTTGAAAATCTGCCTATCTTAACTGCAATAAGCGGACTTCTGCCCGATTCAACGCTTGTAAAAATTAATGCCCTTTCAGGTGTTTTTCCATACATGCTCATGTACTCATGCACTGGAACATCAATTATTACTTTTAAAGAATCAATTAAACTATATCCATATATTTGTGTTTCTTTTAATTTTGATGGATTTGCTACGCATTCTGCATCAATAAGTTCAGCGAATTTTTTTCCATTAATTGCTTTTGAAAATTCAGCGGTTTGAAATACGTCTGTTTTTGGTGCAAAATTTTTTTCTAATTGTTTTCTTATTTTTCCGCCACGATTTTTATCAATATCAATTAAACTATTAACCAGTCTTGATACTACTCCAATGCCTGGGCTTTTTCTTCTTCCGCCTTCATAATCTGAAATTGTAGATGAAGACACTTCTAATAATTCTGCTAATTCGGTTTGTGATACTCCGAATATTTCTCTCCATTTTTTCATTGTAGAGCCAGGGTCTTTAGAAAGAGCTATTTCTCCAGCAATTGTTGTTGCTAATTGATCCATACTTTAAAAATGTTTTAACTGATTAAAAAGCTTTCGTCAATCGACAGGTTTAAAAATTACATAATGTCGTAAATTGCTTTTTTTAAAAATTCTTCTTAGAGTAAGTTTTATTAACCACTTTCTGCTATTTTATTGCATGCTCTCAATTGACAAGTTTTCAGTAGCAATGCTTTTTCTCGGAATGGGGATGGGTGGTATCATTACTGGCCTGCCTGCGCCCGCGGATGTTCTTAATCCTTACCTTACAATAGTGTTTTTTATTGTAGGTGTAATTTTCTTAGTTCTTAGATAAAAATAAGAAACCCCCCCTTTCGAATTGAAAGGGGTTTGTTTTTTTTTGTTTTTATAAATAGTGAAGATCTAAATCTTTGTCTTTTATTGACTGTTTGTGTTGTTCTCTGCCTTTCATGTAAGGGCTATTAACACCTGTGAAGATTGCAATAATTTCAATTTTGTTATCGAAAGTATTGTCTACTCTTGCTCCCCAAATTACTTGTGCTTTTGCATCAATTCTTTCTGTCAAAAGTTCTCCTATTTGGTTTGCTTCTCCAAGAGTTAATTCTGGTCCGCCTGTAATGTGAATTAATACTCCTGATGCTCCGTTGATGTCAACATCAAGCAGAGTGTTGTTGAGTGTATCTTCAACTGCTTCGGTTACTTTATTAACGCTTTTACTTTCGCCTACTGCAATTAATGAAAGTCCTTTGCCACCCATTACACTTCTAATATCTGCAAAGTCAATGTTGATTAGTGAAGGCTGTGTTACAGTTTCTGTAATTCCTCTTACAGTTCTTGCAATTACTTCATCAGCAACTTTGAAT
>CAYMWD010000100.1:0-4124 GCA_964394025.1 uncultured archaeon
ATCAGTATTTTTTTTATTTTCTTTAGTTGTGTTTGCATTAAATTTAAACATGTCCGAAAAAGCAACTTTTTTTTCAGGTGTTTTTGATTTATTTTCCTTTTTCTTCTTTCCTTCTGAAACAAAAAATGAACCTTCTTTTGAATCCCAAAAATCATTTTCATTATTTTTAATTTGTGGGTCCGGGGTTATTGCTGGTTCTTTTTTATTTATTTCTCCAGGTGGCGTACCCTCGAGTCTTGCTTCTACTTTTGCATCTTCAAGAATTCCTTTTGCTTCTTTTTGACTGACACCAATATCAGTCATGCTTTTGAGTGCTTCGTCTTCACTTGTACCTGTTTCAATAAGACGTCTTGTAGCGTCAACTAATCTATCACGATTTTCCTTCATCGAAAAGATTATGCTTAAAGTGTATAAAATTGTTTAGGTGTAAAGATTACAGTGATAACGCCATATTTATTAATGAAATATGGCTTATTCTTTTGAGGATAATTTATGTCTACCGCAAAAACAACCAGATATGTAGTGGAAAGGGTTAAATCAGGAATTCCGGGTCTTGATGAAATGATGGGTGGCGGAATACCTAAAGGAAACCTAGTTGTAATAAGCGGAGATCCAGGAAGCGGAAAAACAGTTCTTTGTTGGCAATTTCTTTATGAAGGAATAGTAAAAGACAATGAAAATGCAGTTTATATTTCTCTTGAAGAAACAAAAGAAACAATCTTTCAAGGAGCGCTTGAATTTGGGTGGGATTTGAAAAGATTGGTTGATTCAGGAAAACTTGCAATAATTTCTATTGAACTTTACGATTTTGAAATGATGAAAACAGCTATTGAAGATAATGTAAAAGCCCTTGGCGCAAAAAGAGTTGTAATTGATCCAGGCGTTATTTTTAGGTTATTTTTTGAAAATGAACTTGATGCAAGAAAAAGAATTGTGTCTCTTGGAAAAATGTTAAAAACAATTGGTGCAACAACAATAATTACAAACGAAATTAGTCTTGATAAAATATCTTCTTTATATGGTCTTGAAGAATATGTTGCAGACGGAGTAATATTATTATATCATACGAAAATCAAAAATCATTTTGTAAGAAGTGTTGCGGTTTTAAAAATGAGAAATACTGAAATAAAAGAAAGTCTTAAACCAGTGAGAATAACCAAAGAAGGACTAAAAGTTTTAGCAAAAGCAGAAATGTTTGATGAGGTGCAATAATGAATAATACTCAAGAAATAGAAGAACTTTTAAGCAAACACAATAGACAAAAAATGCACATTTCAAATGTATTGGATGAAATGAAACAGCCTTTTACTTCAGTAGTTCTAATAGAACCTAAAGATTATTCAAAGGTAAAAGTAGGTGTTATAGGTAACTACATTGAGAAAGATTATGCGATAATTTATATTTGTTTAAATTCAGGGGCTAAAAAAATAAGTGAAGATTTTAATTCAGAATCAAAACCAGTTGAAAAAATTCATTTTATTGACATGGTTTCAACAAGTCTTGGAGCAACAAAATCAAAATTAAAAAACACGATTTATCTTGATTCTCCGTCAGATATGACTGAATGCATTTTTTCTGTAGAAAAAAAACTTAGAAATATTAAAGGAAACAAACTTCTTGTATTAGATTCTATTTCAACAATGCTCGTTTACAATGATGCTTCAGCACTTGAAAAATTTGTGCATATGCTAATGGGGAAAGTAAATTCTTACGAAGCATCAGCGATTCTTTTTAGTACTGATTTTATGGAAAGAGAAAGAAGTACAAAAACAATAGGGCAATTCGTTGACCAAACAGTTAAGATTTGAGTTTGTATTTTTTTTCATAAAGTTGATTAAATTTTTTTTCAATTTTTTTAAAAATGCTAGAGCAATTATTTTCACAGTCATCAAGTTCTTTTTTAACAGATTCAAGTTCTTTTTTAATCTGCAATAGTTCATTTCCATGAATATATATTGAGCTTTCAATTTCTGCTATTTCTGAAGAAATGCTCATTGCAGAAATTTCTTTTTCAATATGGCTTCTTTCTGCTTTAATTTTATTCAAAGTCCAAAAATACTGTGAAAAAAAATCTTTTTCAAGAAGAGCAGTTAATGCAATCATTTTTTTTCCTTCTTCTTTTTCTTTCATTGAAATAGCCCCTTCTTTAAGCAATTTTTCGGCTTTTGCAAAAATTACTTTTAATTTAGTTCCTTGAGGGTCAATAACTACTGCAGATTCAGGCGAAGAAAGAACAGCTTTAAGGACATCTTTTTCAGTACTATCAAGCAATGCAGTATTTTCAGATAAAACAAGCATTCTTTTAAGTATTTTTTCAACAGGTGCTATTTCAGAATTAAACATTGAAATAACCTTTGATTTTTCATTATCTTGTATTCTTATTTTCGATTTTAAATCAAACAATTTTTTGTATTCGGTCGATTTTCTTTTTTCCTCGCCTTTCCCTTTTCCTTGTTCAATTTGATTTTTAATTTCGGTTAATCTTTTTTCTTTTTCTGCAACTTTTTTGGTTAATTCACTTTTTTCATTTTCTTTTAAATGAAAAGACTCAAAACCATTCTTTAAAGAAGAATTAGAAACTATTTTTTCAGAAAAAGATTTTTCATTAAGTTGCTTAAAAATTTCAGAAAGTTCAGTAAGGTCTTCACCTATTGATTTTATTTCATCTTTAAGCAAAAGTTTTGTTAGTGCAACATTTTTCCAATACGGCAAAAGATCTTGAGTAATTGCTTTTATCGATGAAATAGAATAATCTTGAATTTCTTTAGTGTTAATTTTTTGAGGAGGCATTAATCTTGATGATAATCCTTGAAGCTGTCTAACAAGATTCTTTTGAGAAGTAACAACAATTTGCCTAAAACGTTTATTTCCTTCATCCAGTTTTATTTCATGATTTTCAAGAACCACGGCATTTTGGGATAATGATTTTAACAAATGTTTAATTTCAGCAAACTTTTTTGAAGAAATATCCTCTAATTCCTTTTCTTCTGTTTCAAGTTCAAAAAATACAATTTCTTCAGCATCCTTAAAACAAACTTCTTTTGGTTTTTTTTCAAAAAAACCACTAATTTTTTCTGCAATTCCCATATTCTAATTATATTGAAAAGGTATTTTATAACTGACCAATGCTAAGGTTTGAAAATTTATGCCTA
Source organism: uncultured archaeon (assembly GCA_964394025.1). Classification (GTDB taxonomy): domain Archaea; phylum Iainarchaeota; class Iainarchaeia; order Iainarchaeales; family Iainarchaeaceae; genus PCWY01. The sequence goes on from CAYMWD010000100.1 coordinate 3,153, forward strand.
TTAATCCCCACATCGGCAAAGAGGAGTGAAAAGGCATTAAAATAAAACCTACTTAAATTATTGTATGCAATGGCAGGAAAAAATGTCTGAATTAGCAGAAAAAATCAAAAAAAGAGATGATTTTGTTGTTATTTATCACTATGATGCTGATGGCTGTTCTTCAGGGGCAATAATGGCTACTTGCCTTGAACGGGAAGGTAAAAAAGTAACAAAAAAATGGGTAAAACAACTTTACAAAGAAACAATAACCGAAATCAAAGGACTTGGTAAAAATTATGTGTTTGTTGATTTTGGTTCTGGGCAGCTTTCTTATTTAATTGAAGAATTTGGGGATAATCTTTTTGTATTTGATCACCATCAAACAAGTGATGCAATACACCCCAATCATTTTTCGCCTTTTGATTATGGTATAAATGGTGGCAATGAAATAAGTGCTGCAGGGGTAGCATACCTTTTTGCAAAAACATTAAATGAAAAAAATAAAGATTTAGTAACACTCGCTTTAGTAGGTGCAACAGGCGACATGCAAGATTTTTCAGGTTCATTTAAAGGAATCAATAATGAGATAATTGCCGAAGGAATAGAACAAGGAATTATACTAAAGGAAAATGACCTCAAACTTTATGGCAGGGTATCAAGACCACTTATTCAATTTCTTATGTTTGCATCTGCGCCAATGCTTCCCGAATTAACTGCTAATGAAGAAAACTGCAAAAACTTTTTGCAAGAATTAGGGATTGAATTAAAACAAACAGAAAGATGGAGAACCTATATTGATCTCAATAAAGATGAAAAACAAAAATTATCTACTGCGCTAATACTCCATTTAAATAAACACAATGTTCCTGAATGGAAAATAAAAGAACTTTTTGGAGATGTTTATATTTTTCCCAAAGAAAATAGGCGAAGTCCGCTTAGTGAAGCAAAAGAATTTGCAACAATGTTAAATGCATGCGGAAGACATGGGCATGC
>CAYMWD010000101.1:0-4104 GCA_964394025.1 uncultured archaeon
TTCAATTGGTTCACCTGCAACTCCAGGGGTTGGGGTTGTTATTCTTGCAGCTGCACTTGGAAGCATGGGTATTCCTGTAGCGGGAATAGCAATTATATTAGGTGTTGACAGAATTTTGGATATGTGCAGAACTGCGGTAAATGTAACTGGAGATTTAACTGCTTGTGTTTTAATGAACAAATTTATTGGCGGGAAGTTTACTGCAAAAGAAGAAATTGAACAACAGAAAAAAATGGAAGTTCGAAGAATGTATACTGGTGAAGATGTTCTTGTGTCTGGTGTAACTTAAGTAACTTAGTTTTAATTAACTTAAAATTAATTGAGTTTAGTTTTAATTGAGTTTAGTTTTAATTGAATTTCAAATTAATATTAAATTGATGGTTGAAATTCAGAAATAGTTTTGTTTATTCTTTTTTTTATTTCAATTGGTGAAGGATTTAATTCAGTTGTACTGAAACATCCTTCAGCGATATTTATTCTTTCAAAAATTTGTAAATATAATTCATAAATTAATTCAAGACTTAATTGGTATTGTGGTTGTAAATATTTTAGATTATTGTCAATAGATTTTCTTGCGCTTTTTTTATATTCTTCAGCAAGAGTATAATATTTTTCTATTAAATTTCGAAATGCAGGGGTAATTTTTTCGCCATTTGCAAATCCCTTTAATTTTTGCATGTCTAATTCATTTTCTTTGAGAAAATCTTCTGCAAAATAATTCAAATTATTATTCATGTCTTTTTGAAAATCTCTTATTATATGAACTAAATAACAAAATAATGCTAATGGCTTAGCTGCTTCTTTTACATTAAACTCAGGTTCTGAATAAATGTCATTTTCTTTTTTTATTCCGCATAAATGCATGAAAATTGATGCGGGTGCAATTGCTGCGCCTTCAGCATAATCAAGAAAAACAGGAAATGATTTGAATCCGGAATTGTTAACATCATATATCATTGATTTTTCAAAATTTTCCCAAGTCCAAATTGGGATTTTGAATTCAGTAACAACTTCTAATAATTTTTCTTGGAATAAATCATCTGAAAGATTTTTTCCTGGAACAGCAAAAGTAGTTATTGTTTCAATTAATTTTTCTTCAGACTCTAAATTGCTATTTTCTGTTGATTTACGATTATCAACTAAATCATCAATTACCCTCATTGCTTTGTAGCAGGTTTTAAATGCAGAATATCGGTCTTTTTCCCATACTCTTGCACTTATATCAAGAATAGGATTTGTCAATATTTTATCAAACTCTTGGTTTTGAAAAATAGAAATAACATTTTTTGAATCCATGAAATCACAAATTTGACATTTAACCTAATGCCCAGCCGATTAAAGCAATTATAAAAATTATATTAATCAACCTAATATAAAACCATTATATTTGCTATAAACTTAATTTAAAATTTATTTTCGCTTTTTATTGGAAAAGTAAAAGTCAAAAAGACTAATTCTCTTATAATTAAGTGAATTATTATGATTGAAACTGAAAAGTATTGGAAAAAAAAACTTTCTCCTGACCAGTATCATGTTCTGCGGGAGGCAGGAACAGAACCAGCTTTTTCTGGAAAATTTTACAAGCACAAAGAAAAAGGCAAATATATTTGTGGTGCGTGCGGGAATGAACTTTTTTCAAGTGAAACAAAATTTGATTCTGAATGCGGGTGGCCTTCTTTTTATGATGCTCCCAAAGGGAATGTTGAATTTTGTGAAGATAATTCTTTTGGTATGAAAAGAACCGAAGTTTTGTGTTCAAAATGTAAATCTCATTTGGGGCATATTTTTGATGATGGCCCGAAACCAACCGGAAAAAGATTTTGCATTAATTCTCTTGCTTTGGATTTTGATTCTGGAAAATAAATCGCCTTTTGGCTTTTTTTTTCAAAAAATGATTCTTTTATATATTCATTATTATATTGTTTTTTGTTGTGATTTTATGAAAAATGCATTAAAAAAAGGACTTGGATTTGGGCTTACTTCAGGGGTTATTACTACTCTTGGTTTAATGGTCGGGCTTAATGCGAGTACACAGTCATCTCTAGTTGTACTTGGCGGGATTATTACTATTGCTGTGGCTGATGCTTTTTCAGATGCTTTTGGAGTACACATTTCAGAAGAGTTTGATAAAAAAAATTCGGATGAACATGTGTGGGCTTCAACTTTTTCAACATTTTTTTTCAAGTTTATTTTTGCAATAACTTTTGCAATTCCGGTACTTTTTCTTGAACTTCAAACAGCATTAGTTGTAAGCATTATTTGGGGTGCTTTTTTGCTTTCTGCAATAAGTTTCAAAATGGCTCGTGAACAAAAAGAATCAGTGCTTCATGTTGTTGCCGAACATTTGGTTATTTTTACAGTAGTTCTTTTTGCAACAAATTTTATTGGTAATTGGATTTCAGTTACTTTCATTTGATTAATTTTTTTATAATTAAAAACATAATAATTGGTTAATATTCTTATTTTTGCATTCCTTTTTTATATAAGAAAGAATATATATTCGAAAGATTAATTATTTTTGGGTATACTTGATGGCTTTTGACTTAAATAACATAAATAGCAGTATAAATGGAGTAGTTCAGAAAGCAAAAGATTTCTATTATCTTTTTGAAGATAAATATTATCAAGTTCTTGATAAAATCAATGAAAAGGTTCCAATTTACAAGGTTATTGATCCTATTGACAAGGTTTTTCCTTCATTTTTGCTTTTATTGATTCTTTTATTACTTTTATTAATTGGAACTACTTTTGTTGTTCTTGGGATGGTTTTTGGAGGAAGCCCGGCTAAATTTGCAGTTGTAGATGCCTCAGGTTCTCCTTTGGAAAATGTTGATGTTGAACTTGCGTTTACTGGAAATTCTGAAAGTTATACTACTGATGATTTTGGTGAATTTGAAACTGCTATTTTTGGCGATGCTGTTGATGTAACTATTTCACATGTTGGTTATGAAGATTTTGAAGATTCAATGAAAATTGAGAGTGGAAAAATTTATGAAATTCAGCTTGATGATGCTGCACCTAAAATAAAAACAATTAATTTTGAAATAAAAGATGATTCAAGAATACTTCTTTCAAGTAGTGAAGATGTTTCAATGTCTTTTTCTTGCACAAGAGCTGCTTCAGCACCAGCATCTTTTACTAAAAAAGGGCCTACTCATTCAGTAAGCGTTCAAGAAACTTGTGGTACATTAAATGCGGTTGTTGATGTTGCTGCTATTGAAGAAGCAAGAAAAACAGATTCAAGTCCCTATGCTACTGTAACATTAACAATTACTCGTGTAAAAGAAAAACGTAATGCAAAAGTAGGCGTTTCAGTAACTGATTTAGATACTGGTGATTCTATTGAAGGTGTAAATCTTAAACTTAAAAATGCAAGCGGAGCTGTACTAAAACAGGGTACTACTGATGCTTATGGTTCAAAAATTTTTGAAAATGTTCCAGGTGGTTCTTATACTATTGAAGCTCTTGCACCTGCAGAACTTGAATATGAAAGTGGTGTTTATAGCAATGAATTTGCAATAGGTGCTGCTCAATTTGCTTCTTCTAGTCCTTATCAAGTTTCAATTAAACTTGAAAAACTTGATGTTTCTAATAAAATTTATCTTAAATTTATTAATTCTACTGATGATTCTGCAATTCAAGGGGTTGATGCGACTCTTGTAATTAACGGAGTGCGTTCAGGATTTTCATTTACTTCTGATTCTTCAGGAGAGGTAAGTTTTGTCAATCTTTCTGATGACCGAAATTACATGGTTATTGCTTCGCATGATGAATATGTATTGAAAGTAATCTCTCCTGAATTAATGCTTTCAAATGATGATACGCCTCAGGAGATAAAACTTGTTAAAGCAACAACAACAAATTCAGGTGTTGCAAAAGTTATTGTTTTAGATGGTACAGAAAATTTTATTGAAAATGCAGACACTTTCCTTTACTCAAAAGATTATTCTTTTTCACTTGGTTCAATAAAAACCGGAAGTGATGGAATTGCAGAGTACAAAAATATTTTTCCTTCGGATTATAATGCTCATGCTGAGAAAATAGTTGGTGGTATTACTTTACTAGGGGATTCATCAACAAAAGTTCTTGCTGCAGGAAGTACAA